>NZ_JAKUWI010000010.1:0-1415 GCF_026782345.1 Streptococcus oralis
GAAAATGAAGCGATTAAGCAACGTAACGCCACTGCAAAAGCGACTTATGAAGCAGCGGTGAAGAAATACGAAGCAGATTTGGCGGCAGTTAAGCAAGCAAATGCTACCAATGAAGCAGACTACCAAGCTAAGCTGGCCAAATACCAGACGGAATTAGCTCGAGTACAAAAAGCAAATGCTGATGCAAAAGCAGCCTATGAAAAGGCTGTTGAAGACAATAAGGCAAAAAATGCTGCACTCCAAGCTGAAAATGAAGAAATCAAGCAACGTAATGCCGCAGCTAAAACTGACTATGAAGCAAAATTAGCTAAATATGAAACTGATCTTGCCAAATATAAGAAAGAGTTCGCAGCTTATACTGCAGCACTCGCAGAAGCGGAGAGTAAAAAGAAACAAGATGGTTATCTTTCAGAACCAAGATCACAATCGTTGAACTTTAAATCAGAACCAAATGCAATACGAACAATTGATTCATCTGTACATCAATATGGGCAGCAGGAATTGGATGCTTTGGTAAAATCATGGGGGATTTCGCCAACAAATCCTGATAGGAAAAAATCTACAGCATATTCATATTTCAATGCAATCAATTCGAATAACACTTATGCAAAGCTTGTATTAGAAAAGGATAAACCAGTCGATGTTACCTATACTGGTCTAAAAAATTCAAGTTTTAATGGTAAGAAAATTTCAAAAGTAGTTTACACTTACACATTAAAAGAAACAGGTTTTAACGATGGAACCAAAATGACTATGTTTGCCTCGAGTGATCCAACTGTGACAGCATGGTATAATGATTATTTTACTTCTACAAACATTAATGTAAAAGTCAAGTTTTATGATGAAGAAGGTCAACTTATGAATCTCACAGGAGGATTAGTTAATTTTTCATCTTTAAATAGAGGTAACGGTAGTGGGGCAATTGATAAAGATGCAATTGAAAGTGTTAGAAACTTTAACGGTCGATATATTCCAATTTCTGGTTCATCTATCAAGATTCATGAAAATAACTCTGCTTATGCAGATTCATCAAATGCAGAAAAATCGCTAGGGGCTCGTTGGGATACATCGGAATGGGATACAACCTCTAGTCCAAATAATTGGTACGGTGCTATTGTCGGTGAAATAACTCAATCGGAGATTAGCTTTAATATGGCTTCTTCTAAAAGTGGAAATATTTGGTTTGCTTTCAATTCAAACATTAATGCAATTGGGGTTCCGACGAAACCTGTTGCACCAACAGCTCCAACTCAACCAATGTATGAGACAGAGAAACCATTGGAACCAGCTCCAGTAGCGCCAAGCTATGAAAATGAGCCAACACCACCGGTAAAAACTCCAGATCAACCGGAGCCATCAAAACCAGAAGAGCCAACATATGAGACGGAGAAACCATTGGAACCAGCTCCAGTAGC
>NZ_JAKUWI010000011.1:0-1562 GCF_026782345.1 Streptococcus oralis
TTATCTAAATTTAGTCGTTACTTCTTATAATAGCACTTTACAAGGCAAGATGCAAATATTTACTCTTTTTTCTCTCTATTTATAGAAAAATCCACATGTTTATAAATTAAATTAAAAAGAAGATGATCACACCATCTTCTTTTTAATTTATTTTGGCTCTATAATATTTGTAGTGGGTAAATCCCCTATAGATATTATGGAGCCTATTTTGTTGTAGAAAAAAAGTCCCATATGACCTATAATGAAAAGCAACCAAACCATCATTAGAAAGAGCCATATGGAACAATTACATTTTATCACAAAACTACTCGATATCAAAGACCCTAATATCCAAATTATAGACATCATCAATAAGGATACCCACAAGGAAATCATCGCTAAATTGGATTGTGATGCCCCACTTTGTCCTGATTGCTGAAGCCAAATGAAGAAATATGATTTTCAAAAACCTTCTAAAATCCCTTACCTTGAAACGACTGGTATGCCTACTAGAATTCTCCTTAAAAAACGCCGTTTTAAGTGCTATCAGTGCTCTAAAATGATGGTCACTGAGACTCCTATAGTCAAGAAAAATCACCAAATCCCTCGTATCATCAACCAAAAGATTGCCCAGAAGCTAATTGAAAAGGCTTCTATGACTGACATTGCCCATCAGCTGTCTATTTCAACTTCAACTGTCATTCGCAAACTCAATGACTTCCGTTTTAAGCATGATTTTTCTCGTCTGCCTGAGATTATGTCCTGGGACGAGTATGCCTTCACTAAGGGAAAGATGAGTTTCATTGCGCAAGATTTTGAAAAGCTCAATATCATCACTGTTCTTGAGGGCAGAACACAAGCTATCAAGCGCTACTGGAAGCTCATTCAACAAGATAGCCATAAACTCAGCCATAAGAGATTTTATCGCCCTGCTTTTCGTATGCACTTAACGAATAGAGAAATTCTAGAAAAGCTTTTGAGCTATTCAGAAGACTTGAAACACCACTATCATCTCTATCAACTCTTGCTTTTTCACTTTTAGAATAAGGAACCTGACAAATTCTTCGGACTTATCGAGGACAATCTAAAGCAAGTTCATCCTCTTTTTCAGACTGTCTTTAAAACATTTCTAAAGGACAAAGGGAAAATCGTCAATGCCCTTCAGTTATCCTATTCCAACGCAAAATTGGAAGCGACTAATAATCTCATCAAACTTATCAAACGCAATGCCTTTGGTTTTCGGAACTTTGAAAACTTCAAGAAGAGAATTTTCATCGCTCTGAATATCAAAAAAGAAAGGACGAAATTTGTTCTTTCTCGAGCTTAGCTTTTCTTCAACCCACTACAGTTGACAATGAGCCTAAAAAAGAGGAAACAGAGTTCCTCTTTTCTATTTAACTTTTAGAGCTTAGTTGCTTTCGTCTTCTTTTCGTTTCAACTGACCAAGTCCTAAAACTCCTACTAAAGCTGCTAGACCAAGATATGGCATGTAGCTTGAATCATTTGTACCTGTTTGAGGTAGAGTAGGGTTCCCTTTTGGATTTGGATTAGAATTAGGAGTTGTTGGCTCCTCTGGTTTCTTA
>NZ_JAKUWI010000002.1:0-5243 GCF_026782345.1 Streptococcus oralis
AGCTAAGCGACTTCCATATCTCACAGGGGGCAACCCCCAACTACTTCCGGCGTTCTAGGGCTTAACTACTGTGTTCGGCATGGGTACAGGTGTATCTCCTAGGCTATCGTCACTTAACTCTGAGTAATACCTACTCAAAATTGAATATCTATCAAATAATTAGAAAACCTCACGCTTCGTATCCTCAGTTACTTTGGATAAGTCCTCGAGCTATTAGTATTAGTCCGCTACATGTGTCGCCACACTTCCACTTCTAACCTATCTACCTGATCATCTCTCAGGGCTCTTACTGATATATAATCATGGGAAATCTCATCTTGAGGTGGGTTTCACACTTAGATGCTTTCAGCGTTTATCCCTTCCCTACATAGCTACCCAGCGATGCCTTTGGCAAGACAACTGGTACACCAGCGGTAAGTCCACTCTGGTCCTCTCGTACTAGGAGCAGATCCTCTCAAATTTCCTACGCCCGCGACGGATAGGGACCGAACTGTCTCACGACGTTCTGAACCCAGCTCGCGTGCCGCTTTAATGGGCGAACAGCCCAACCCTTGGGACCGACTACAGCCCCAGGATGCGACGAGCCGACATCGAGGTGCCAAACCTCCCCGTCGATGTGAACTCTTGGGGGAGATAAGCCTGTTATCCCCAGGGTAGCTTTTATCCGTTGAGCGATGGCCCTTCCATACGGAACCACCGGATCACTAAGCCCGACTTTCGTCCCTGCTCGAGTTGTTGCTCTCGCAGTCAAGCTCCCTTATACCTTTACACTCTGCGAATGATTTCCAACCATTCTGAGGGAACCTTTGGGCGCCTCCGTTACCTTTTAGGAGGCGACCGCCCCAGTCAAACTGCCCGTCAGACACTGTCTCCGATAGGGATCACCTATCCGGGTTAGAGTGGCCATAACACAAGGGTAGTATCCCAACAACGTCTCCTTCGAAACTGGCGTCCCGATCTCTTAGACTCCTACCTATCCTGTACATGTGGTACAGACACTCAATATCAAACTGCAGTAAAGCTCCATGGGGTCTTTCCGTCCTGTCGCGGGTAACCTGCATCTTCACAGGTACTAAAATTTCACCGAGTCTCTCGTTGAGACAGTGCCCAAATCATTACGCCTTTCGTGCGGGTCGGAACTTACCCGACAAGGAATTTCGCTACCTTAGGACCGTTATAGTTACGGCCGCCGTTTACTGGGGCTTCAATTCATACCTTCGAGTTACCTCTAAGCACTCCTCTTAACCTTCCAGCACCGGGCAGGCGTCACCCCCTATACATCATCTTACGATTTAGCAGAGAGCTGTGTTTTTGATAAACAGTTGCTTGGGCCTATTCACTGCGGCTGACCTAAAGTCAGCACCCCTTCTCCCGAAGTTACGGGGTCATTTTGCCGAGTTCCTTAACGAGAGTTCTCTCGCTCACCTGAGGCTACTCGCCTCGACTACCTGTGTCGGTTTGCGGTACGGGTAGAGTATGTTTAACGCTAGAAGCTTTTCTTGGCAGTGTGACGTCACTAACTTCGCTACTAAACTTCGCTCCCCATCACAGCTCAATGTTATAGAATTAAGCATTTGACTCAATTCACACCTCACTGCTTAGACAGACACTTCCATTCGTCTGCTTTAGTTAGCCTACTGCGTCCCTCCATCACTACATACTCTAGTACAGGAATATCAACCTGTTGTCCATCGGATACACCTTTCGGTCTCTCCTTAGGTCCCGACTAACCCAGGGCGGACGAGCCTTCCCCTGGAAACCTTAGTCTTACGGTGGACAGGATTCTCACCTGTCTTTCGCTACTCATACCGGCATTCTCACTTCTATGCGTTCCAGCGCTCCTCACGGTACACCTTCTCCACACATAGAACGCTCTCCTACCATACCTATAAAGGTATCCACAGCTTCGGTAAATTGTTTTAGCCCCGGTACATTTTCGGCGCAGGGTCACTCGACTAGTGAGCTATTACGCACTCTTTGAATGAATAGCTGCTTCTAAGCTAACATCCTAGTTGTCTGTGCAACCCCACATCCTTTTCCACTTAACAATTATTTTGGGACCTTAGCTGGTGGTCTGGGCTGTTTCCCTTTCGACTACGGATCTTAGCACTCGCAGTCTGACTGCCGACCATAATTCTTTGGCATTCGGAGTTTATCTGAGATTGGTAATCCGGGATGGACCCCTCACCCAAACAGTGCTCTACCTCCAAGAATCTTTATGTCGACGCTAGCCCTAAAGCTATTTCGGAGAGAACCAGCTATCTCCAAGTTCGTTTGGAATTTCTCCGCTACCCACAAGTCATCCAAGCACTTTTCAACGTGCCCTGGTTCGGTCCTCCAGTGCGTCTTACCGCACCTTCAACCTGCTCATGGGTAGGTCACATGGTTTCGGGTCTACGACATGATACTAATGCGCCCTATTCAGACTCGGTTTCCCTACGGCTCCGTCTCTTCAACTTAACCTCGCATCATATCGTAACTCGCCGGTTCATTCTACAAAAGGCACGCTCTCACCCATTAACGGGCTCGAACTTGTTGTAGGCACACGGTTTCAGGTTCTATTTCACTCCCCTCCCGGGGTGCTTTTCACCTTTCCCTCACGGTACTGGTTCACTATCGGTCACTAGGGAGTATTTAGGGTTGGGAGATGGTCCTCCCAGATTCCGACGGGATTTCTCGTGTCCCGCCGTACTCAGGATACTGCTAGGTACAAAGACTATTTTAAATACGAGGCTCTTACTCTCTTTGGCTGATCTTCCCAAATCATTCTTCTATAATCTTTGAGTCCACTTTGCAGTCCTACAACCCCGAAGAGTAAACTCTTCGGTTTGCCCTCCTGCCGTTTCGCTCGCCGCTACTAAGGCAATCGCTTTTGCTTTCTCTTCCTGCAGCTACTTAGATGTTTCAGTTCACTGCGTCTTCCTCCTCATATCCTTAACAGATATGGGTAACAGGTAGTACCTGTTGGGTTCCCCCATTCGGAAATCCCTGGATCATCGCTTACTTACAGCTACCCAAGGCATATCGTCGTTTGTCACGTCCTTCTTCGGCTCCTAGTGCCAAGGCATCCACCGTGCGCCCTTATTAACTTAACCTTATTTTCTGACCTTTCAGTCATAAACTCTTTTAATACTACAGCGTTTCGGTTTATTTTCTTGTTACTATTTGATATAGATATTCAATTTTCAATGTGCATTACTTGGTGATCTCTCACCAATGGAGCCTAGCGGGATCGAACCGCTGACCTCCTGCGTGCAAAGCAGGCGCTCTCCCAGCTGAGCTAAGGCCCCACAAGACCTCTCAAGACTAAACAAGACCAATGTGCAGTTCCTTATCCTTAGAAAGGAGGTGATCCAGCCGCACCTTCCGATACGGCTACCTTGTTACGACTTCACCCCAATCATCTATCCCACCTTAGGCGGCTGGCTCCTTACGGTTACCTCACCGACTTCGGGTGTTACAAACTCTCGTGGTGTGACGGGCGGTGTGTACAAGGCCCGGGAACGTATTCACCGCGGCGTGCTGATCCGCGATTACTAGCGATTCCGACTTCATGTAGGCGAGTTGCAGCCTACAATCCGAACTGAGACTGGCTTTAAGAGATTAGCTTGCCGTCACCGGCTTGCGACTCGTTGTACCAGCCATTGTAGCACGTGTGTAGCCCAGGTCATAAGGGGCATGATGATTTGACGTCATCCCCACCTTCCTCCGGTTTATTACCGGCAGTCTCGCTAGAGTGCCCAACTAAATGATGGCAACTAACAATAGGGGTTGCGCTCGTTGCGGGACTTAACCCAACATCTCACGACACGAGCTGACGACAACCATGCACCACCTGTCACCTCTGTCCCGAAGGAAAACTCTATCTCTAGAGCGGTCAGAGGGATGTCAAGACCTGGTAAGGTTCTTCGCGTTGCTTCGAATTAAACCACATGCTCCACCGCTTGTGCGGGCCCCCGTCAATTCCTTTGAGTTTCAACCTTGCGGTCGTACTCCCCAGGCGGAGTGCTTAATGCGTTAGCTGCGGCACTAAACCCCGGAAAGGGTCTAACACCTAGCACTCATCGTTTACGGCGTGGACTACCAGGGTATCTAATCCTGTTTGCTCCCCACGCTTTCGAGCCTCAGCGTCAGTTACAAGCCAGAGAGCCGCTTTCGCCACCGGTGTTCCTCCATATATCTACGCATTTCACCGCTACACATGGAATTCCACTCTCCCCTCTTGCACTCAAGTTAAACAGTTTCCAAAGCGTACTATGGTTAAGCCACAGCCTTTAACTTCAGACTTATCTAACCGCCTGCGCTCGCTTTACGCCCAATAAATCCGGACAACGCTCGGGACCTACGTATTACCGCGGCTGCTGGCACGTAGTTAGCCGTCCCTTTCTGGTAAGATACCGTCACAGTGTGAACTTTCCACTCTCACACTCGTTCTTCTCTTACAACAGAGCTTTACGATCCGAAAACCTTCTTCACTCACGCGGCGTTGCTCGGTCAGACTTCCGTCCATTGCCGAAGATTCCCTACTGCTGCCTCCCGTAGGAGTCTGGGCCGTGTCTCAGTCCCAGTGTGGCCGATCACCCTCTCAGGTCGGCTATGTATCGTCGCCTTGGTGAGCCGTTACCCCACCAACTAGCTAATACAACGCAGGTCCATCTGGTAGTGGTGCAGTTGCACCTTTCAATTGACTATCATGCAATAATCAATTTTATGCGGTATTAGCTATCGTTTCCAATAGTTATCCCCCGCTACCAGGCAGGTTACCTACGCGTTACTCACCCGTTCGCAACTCATCCAAGAAGAGCAAGCTCCTCTCTTCAGCGTTCTACTTGCATGTATTAGGCACGCCGCCAGCGTTCGTCCTGAGCCAGGATCAAACTCTCATTAAAAGTTTGAGTTCTCACTCATTTCTGTCACTGACAGATTTATTGTTTTTTTCATTGTTCAGTACTATAACCTTAGTTATAGTGCCCTGCACATTGGTTCGTCTTGTTCAGTTTTCAAAGGTCTTTGTCACTCAATCTCTCTCAAGCGACAACTATATTAGTATATCACAGCTGCTAACCTATGTCAACACTTTTTTGAAACTTTTTTTAAGTTTTTTTAACCGCAATACACCATAGTCCGTACGGGATTCGAACCCGTGTTACCGCCGTGAAAAGGCGGTGTCTTAACCCCTTGACCAACGGACCTTGAGCTTTTCAACTCTTTCTATTATACCTACTTTTCCTCCTTTGTCAAGA
>NZ_JAKUWI010000004.1:0-127314 GCF_026782345.1 Streptococcus oralis
TTACCGAAATTCTGAAAAGATAAGGGAAAAGAGCCAGTTAAACTGACCCTATCTATTTGGTTTGACAATTAGTTGCACGTTCCTCTCCCCACCAGTATGGGATCAACTCGGCAACTTTGATTGTTTTTCTTGTTTCGTAGTCCATCATGGACTCTGCTTCTTTATTTTCAGCATTCAATTCTAAGAGAAATTCTCTACATGCGCCACAGGGCATACCTGAACTTTCACCATAGGGTGGTTTGTCTCGAAAGGCGAGGACTTTCTCAACTTTAGTTTGTCCTGAAAATTGATACATATTGAAGAGAGCTGCTCGTTCTGCGCAGGGATGAAAAACGCCACAAGTGCCCTCCATACAAAATCCTGTGAATATCTGACCATCTTCTACTTTTACTGCGGCAACACATGGTTAGCATAAACAAAGTCAGAAACTCCATAGGGATTGTATAGTGCTTGTGCTTTTTCGTACATCTTTTCCCAGATGTCCATTGTTGCAACCTTCTTATTTTGAAATCTCTTTTAACATGTTTTCGATATGCTGGATAGATTTTTCACGACCTAATAGGTAAATCGTATCTGGAAGTTCTGGTCCATGCATTTCACCTGATACAGCAATACGAATAGGCATGAAGAGATTTTTCCCTTTGATACCTGTTTCTTTTTGGACTGCTTTGATTTGTGGGAAGATGTTTTCTGTCACAAATTCCTCATCTGTCATTGCTTCTAGTTTCGCTTTGAAGGCTTCTAGAACAACTGGAACTGTTTCTCCTGCCATGACCTCGCGCTCTGCCTCTGTCAACTCTGGGAAGTCTGAGAAGAAGAGGTCTGTCAATGGAACAATCTCATCTACCGACTTCATTTGTGGTTTGTAGAGTTCTATCAATTTTTCGGCCTTGTCAGTCAAGCGCCCCGCTTCTTCTAGGAATGGTTTTGCCATTTCAAAGATAGTTGCTAAGTCAGCTCTCTTGATGTAGTCATTACTCATCCAGTCCAGTTTTTTCTGGTCGAAGGCTGCTGGAGACTTGCTGAGGCGGTTTTCATCAAAGAGCTTGATGAGTTCTTCGCGAGAGAAGATTTCGTCTTCTCCACCAGGATTCCAACCGAGAAGGGCGATAAAGTTAAAGACTGCTTCTGGAAGGTACCCTTTCTTACGGTAGTCTTCAATAAACTGAAGGGTGTTGGTGTCGCGTTTAGACAATTTTTTACCCGTTTCAGAGTTGATAATCAAAGTCATGTGACCAAATTCTGGAGCTTCCCAACCAAGCGCTTCATAAACCATGAGTTGTTTTGGTGTATTGGCAATGTGGTCATCTCCACGGATAACGTGAGAGATTTGCATATCGTGATCATCGATCACAACGGCAAAGTTGTAAGTTGGGTAACCGTCTTTCTTTTGGATCACCCAGTCACCACCGATATTGCCACCTTCAAATTCGATATCACCTTTGACCATGTCATGCCACTTGTAGATACCAGACTCATTAACTGCCAAACGAACAGTCGGGATAATGCCTGCCGCTTCACGTTCCACAATATAAGCTGCTTTTTCTTCTTCGCTCATACCAAGGTATTCATTAATGTAACGAGGTGTTTCACCAGCGGCTTCTTGACGTTCACGTTCCGCTGCCAGCTCTTCTTCTGTAACATAAGATTTGTAGGCCTTCCCTTCGGCTAAGAGTTGGTCAATGTATTTTTGATAGAGTTCCAAACGCTCAGACTGGCGGTAGTTTTCATGAGTTTCTGGACTTTCATCCCAATCCATGCCTAACCAGCGAAGGTTTTCAAGCTGTGAACGTTCACCATCTTCGACATGACGTTTACGGTCAGTATCTTCAATACGGATAATAAAAGTTCCACCATGATGGCGTGCGTAGAGGTAGTTGAATAATGCTGTACGGGCATTTCCGATGTGTAGTAGTCCTGTTGGACTTGGTGCGTAGCGTACGCGGATATCTTTTGACATAGTTTCTCCTATAAAGTCTCTAGGCGTCTGCCTTTTTGCTTTCTATATTATATCACAAGTCTCGCCTGAGTCCAATTTCTATGGATAAAGAGAGTAAAAAGAGTGGTCAAGCCACTCTTTTCTTCTATTATAGACGTGCGTTGAGTTCTTTGCTCAATTCTTCAAATCCTGGTTTTCCAAGAAGGGCAAACATGTTGCGTTTGTAGGCTTCAACACCTGGTTGGTCAAATGGGTTGATGGCATTCAAGTAACCTGAAAGGGCGATGGCCAATTCGAAGAAGTAGATCGTGTAGCCAAGAGTAAAGGCATCTTGCTCAGGAAGTGTTACATACATGTTTGGTACGTCACCGTCAGTGTGGGCAAGAAGAACACCGTCAGTTGCTTTTTTGTTTACAAAGTCAACGTCTTTTCCTTGAAGGTAACCAAGTCCGTCAAGATCTTCTTCCAAAGTAGGGATAATCACGTTCTTACGTGGTTTGTCCACACGGACAACTGTTTCAAACATGATACGAGTTCCTTCTTGGATAAATTGACCCAATGAGTGCAAGTCAGTTGAGAAGTTTGCTGAAGTTGGGTAGATCCCTTTTTGGTCTTTTCCTTCTGATTCTCCAGCCAATTGTTTCCACCATTCTGAGAAGTATTGAAGTGATGGCTCATAGTTTACTAAAATTTCAGTTGCATAACCTTTACGGTATAGAACGTTACGAACTGCCGCGTATTGGTAAGCTTCATTTTCTGAAAGTTTGTCTGAAGTGTAGTCTTTACGAGCTGCGTTGGCACCTTCCATAAGGGCTTTGATGTCAGCTCCTGATGCTGCGATTGGAAGTAAACCAACTGCTGTCAATACTGAGAAGCGTCCACCAATATCATCTGGAACTACAAATGTTTCCCAACCGTTGGCATCTGCTTCAACCTTAACAGCACCTTTTTGGCGGTCAGTTGTTGCGTAGATACGTTTGTTAGCTTCCTCTTGACCGTATTTCTTAACCAAGAGTTCTTTGAAGACACGGAAAGCAATGGCTGGTTCAGTTGTTGTACCAGATTTAGAAATCACGTTTACTGAGAAGTCTTTGTCAGCTACGTACTCTACCAAGTCAGCAAGGTAAGTAGATGAGATTGAGTTTCCAGCGTAAAGGATTTGTGGCGCTTTGCGCTCTTCTTTTGTTTGCAAGTTTGCAAAGTGGTGGTTCAAGAAGTCAATGGCTGCTTTGGCACCAAGGTAAGATCCACCGATACCGATGACCACCAAGACATCGCTGTCTGATTTGATTTGCTCAGCAGCTTTCAAGATGCGGTCAAATTCTTCGCGATCGTAGTTTTCAGGAAGGTCCAACCAACCCAAGAAGTCGCTACCAGCACCAGTTCCTTTACGAATCAATTCGTCTGCTGCTGTTACTTGTGCTTGCATGTATTCCACTTCATGTGGCGCTACAAATTTACCTAAAACTTTTGAATAATCAAATTTAATATGTGACATGATAATCCTCCATTATTTCTTCTTTTCTATCATAACGCTTACCTTCGATTTTTTCAAGTTTTTTTATTGAATTTACCCAATTTTTATCAGAATTCAAACGTTTGCGTAAAAACGCTAAAATACAAAAAATCTGAAAGGACGAATAAAAACGGCTAGATATTCTAACCGTTACAATTCATTTAACAAATACTCAAATAGTTCTAAATTGCCGTCTTCTTCATTGACCAAAAACTCTGGATGCCACTGCAAACCGATAATACGGTGTTCGTCGATAGACTCAATCGCTTCGATGGTCTGGTCTCTTGGATCAATAGCAGCCACACGGAAATTAGGTGCCAAATCTTTAATGCTTTGACGATGGACTGAGTTGACTTGGCTTTCTTTGCCGAACAACTTAGCAACAACACTTCCTTCTACTGTTTCAATAGAATGGGATGTCCCAAAAGGCAGACCTTGCCAGTGCCCCTCAATTTCTTGGTGGAGAGTACCGCCAAAAGCAACATTGACCAGCTGAACACCACGGCAGATTGCTAAAATGGGCTTGTCCTGACGAAGAGCTTCTTTCAAAAGGGCCAGCTCAAACTCATCTCGCACTAGGTTGTAATCATCGCTCTCGATGGTTTTTTTCTCTCCATAAAACCGAGGATGGACATTTTGCCCACCTGTCAAGATCAGTTTATCGATCATTTCCACATAATCACGCACAACGGACTCATCCCCTACAGGAATTACTAAAGGAAGACCACCGACTTGACGAATGCTCTCTGCGAATCTACAAGATACAGATGAATGAATGTTTTTGCCCTCTGCGTCTACAGGACATAGATTTGCAGCAACTCCTACAACCGTTCTAGCCATGATGTGTCTCCTTTCGATTTTCTTGCGACAGTCTTATCTTATCACTCCAACCCTTTCCTGTCTAATATGTTTTTTTAAAGACCGTGATAAGTATTTTTTATGGACAAGAAAAAGCTGCCCAAGAGGACAACTTCTTTTTTATTTGAAGACAAATTGATTGTGATACAGTTCTGAGTAGAAACCGCCAAGTTTGAGCAACTCGTGATGATTTCCACGTTCAATAACCTCTCCATCTTTGAGGACAATAATCTGATCGGCATTGAGGATGGTCTTGAGACGATGGGCAATGACAAAACTGGTTCGTCCTGCTACAACTGCCTCCATAGCATGCTGGATTTTGCTTTCTGTTACGGTATCGACATTGGAAGTCGCTTCATCTAAGATTAGGACTTGAGGATCTGTCATCAAGGTTCGAGCGATGGAAATCAATTGTTTCTGCCCAGTCGAGAAGATATTTTGCTCATCATCAATAAGGGTATCATACTTATCAGGCAAGCTTTCGATGTAGTCATGAATATGAGTTGCCTTGGCAGCTGCTTCGACCATTTCCTGACTGGCATCTGGCACACCAAAGCGGATATTGTCTCGGATTGTTCCACTAAACAAGACCGAATCCTGCAAGACAATCCCGACCTTGCTCCGCAGACTGTCCAAGTCGTAGTCACGAATGTCTTTGCCATCAAAAGAAATGCTACCTGCATCCACATCGTAGAAACGATTGATGAGGTTCATTATGGTCGTTTTCCCTGAACCAGTCGGGCCTACAACTGCTATCATCTGCCCCTTAGGAGCTGAAATGCTGACATCTTTTAAAATCGGCTTGTCTGGCACATAAGAGAAATCAATGTGACTGATCTCAACGCCTTCTCGCAATTCCGTAAAGGCAGGCGCATTTTGCGGACGAATCTCTTCTTCTGCATCGAACATTTCCTGGATACGATCCGCCCCAGTAAAGGCCAACTGGAGGCTCCCCCAACTCGCAGCCACCTGGATAATCGGCTGGTAGTACTGCTGAGAAAATTGGGTAAACATGACAATCAAACCTAGGGCTGTCGTTGTTTCGATACTTGGATCGTTCAGCAGGACCGCAGAACCTGCAAAAATAACGATGGCCGTATTGACCAGGCTCATCCCATTCATAACAGGAAAGAGGATGCCTGAGAACATTCTCCCTTTAAAGGTCGCCTTGCGCACGCGCTCATTTTGCTCCACAAAACCTGCTACGATGTCGTCTTGAATTCCTTGTACGATAACAGCTTTCTGTCCAGAAATACTCTCGTCCATGTAGGCGTTGAGTTTCCCAACCTCTTTTTGCTGGAGATTAGTGTACTTGCGGGCCATTTTCACGATGAAGACCAGCATGAGAAAGGCCACTGGAGTGCTGGCTACTGTTATCAGGGCTAGCGTCACATTTCTTGAAAACATGACAAAAATCAAACCGATGTAAAGAGCAATATTGCTCATAACCTGAACTAGACTTTCATTGAAGGCTTGAAGGATGTTATCTAAGTCACTCGTGAAGCGAGAAAGGATGTCGCCATCCTGATGGCGGTCAAAGAAAGAAACGGTCAAACGGGAAAGTTTGCCAAAGAGGCCCTTACGCATCTCATTTGTCGACTCAGCAATCACACGAGTCATCAAGGTCATGTAAATCAAACTGGATACCACTAAGGCGAGAACAACCAGAGCTAGATTCAGCATCAGAGCTGATAAACTCTGCCAAGCTAGTTCGGAAGTCCCATTTTGATAAGCCAGAACTAGGTTAGCGAGCTCCGTCACTGCTTGGCCTGAAAAAACTGGAAAGAGGGCTTGGGCAATCGTCGCAACTGCAACCATCAGAATCACAATGACAAAGGAGAACTTGTAAACTTTAAAATAATTCCAGAAAAATCGCACGGTTTTCATTTTATTCCTCCTTTCCCTTTTGTGTTTCGTAGATTTCGCGGTAGACGGCATTGTTAGCTACCAAGTCTGCATGCCGTCCTTCTCCAATCAAGCGCCCTTGATCCAAGACCAAAATCTTATCTGCATGGACAACTGAACTGATCTTTTGGGCGATGATAATGGTTGTCGTCCCTTTCAGATCTTTATTCAAAGCTTCCTGTACGAGTCTTTCTGACTTAGCATCCAATGCCGAAGTCGAATCGTCAAAAATCAGGATACGGGGATTGCTGACAATCCCTCGGGCAATGGACATCCGTTGTTTTTGTCCACCAGAAAAATTGGTACCTCGTTCTTCGACCTGACTCTCAAATTTGTTTTCCATACGCCCGATAAATTCACTGGCTTGAGCAATCCGCGCTGCACGTTCCATTTCTGACACGCTGGCATTGCCTTTTCCTTGACGAAGATTATCTGCAATGGTCCCGCTAAAGAGAATAGCACGTTGCAAGACGATGGAAACTGTTTTACGTAAGGTTCCCTCGCTGACGTCTCGAATATCCTTGCCACCAATCTTGATAGAACCCTCCTGTGGATCAAAAAGTCGTGGAATTAACTGAGCTAGGGTGGACTTCCCTGCTCCAGTAGCCCCAACCACACCGACCATCTGACCAGGCGCAATTTCAAAGGTTACATTCTTCAGCATAGGCTCATCGTCATTAGGATAGGTGAAGGTCACATTTTCAAAAGAGAGACTTCCTTCTAACTCTTCGTCTGGGAGATCTTTAAAGGTCATCGCTGGCTCGGTATCTAGAATCTCGCGGATACGACGCAAGGAAATCATGGCACGGCTGACAGAATTTCCTAAAAATCCAACCATGATGATGGTAAAGATAATCTGGCTGAGATAGTTGATAAAGGAAGCAATCGAGCCCACAACAGATGGATCTGACTGAGCCATGCCTGCCACCAACCAGATAGAGAGGAAGACCGCTCCATAGCCGACTAGCATCATAACGGGTTCTATAACTGAGAAGGCATAACCGATATAAAGATTTTGGCCGAGAAGTTCATCTGAAACCTCGGTAAATTTGTCAAATTGTGCTTTTTCTTGCACAAAGGATTTAACCACGCGCACACCACGTAGATTTTCCTTAGCGATAGCATTGATCCGTTCAAGAAGGGTTTGAAACTTAGCAAACCGTGGTCCCATCATTCCCATCATGATGGCAGTTAGTGCAAAGATTAGGAGCACCATGAGGACAATCACCCACCAAAGTGATGGAAGAGTGTGAACCGCCAAAATAAAGGAACCGATAAAGAGAAGAGGGAGACGGAAAAGAATTTGAAAAGCCATCATCACCACGTTCTGAATTTGGTTGATATCGTTGGTCATTCGGACGACAAGGTTACCCGCATTGAATTGCTCGATATTGGCATAAGAAAAAGTCTGGATCTTGCGAAAAGCGTCTTCCCGAAGGTCCGAAGACACTCCTTGAGCAATATAAGCCGCAAGCGTTACATTGACCCCACCTGCAACCAGACCGACTAGGGCTACTCCTATCAACCAAGCACCAATACTATAAATAGCCTCATTTTGACCGGCCAACAAAGCCTCTAACACCTCTTGCAAATAGCGCGGTTGCAAGAGAGAGCTCGCAACCATCAAGCCTGTCATCATTAGGGATGACAAGGCCTGCCATTTATAGGTTTTTATTTTTTTAATGAGCATATCTCCTCCTAATAAAATAGATAAAGGGAGCGACATCCTGCGTCAGCTCCTTCTCATTCGGTCATATTGATGCTATTCTAGCAAAAAAGAGAAATCTTGTCAAAGAAGTCTCCTTATTATAAATTAGTGCGCTTTCATATACAGGTGATGCATGAAAAGGCTTTTTATGGTAAAATGAAAGGAAGAACTCTTACAAGGAGGAAAAGATGAAGAAACAAACCATCGCTGTCTTGGGTCCTGGTTCTTGGGGAACTGCCCTTTCGCAGGTCCTAAACGACAATGGACACGAGGTTCGAATTTGGGGAAATATTCCTGACCAAATCGATGAAATCAATAACCAACATACAAACAAACGCTATTTCAAAGATATCCTACTCGACGAAAAGATCAAAGCCTATCATGATTTGGAAGAAACATTAAAGGATGTTGATGCTGTTTTGTTTGTGGTCCCAACAAAAGTAACGAGACTGGTTGCCCAACAAGTAGCAAAGGTGCTTGATCACAAGGTTGTCATCATGCATGCCTCCAAAGGATTGGAACCAGATAGCCACAAACGTCTATCAACTATTCTTGAAGAGGAAATCCCAGCTGACCTTCGCAGTGATATCGTCGTTGTTTCAGGACCGAGCCATGCTGAGGAAACTATTGTACGGGATATTACCTTGATTACAGCAGCCTCTAAAGACCTCGAAACTGCTCAGTACGTCCAAAATCTCTTTAGCAATCACTACTTCCGTCTCTATACTAATACGGATGTTATCGGGGTTGAAACCGCTGGTGCTCTCAAAAACATCATTGCAGTTGGCGCTGGGGCACTACATGGACTAGGGTTTGGCGACAATGCCAAGGCGGCTATCATTGCACGTGGCTTGGCAGAAATCACCCGTCTAGGAGTCGCTCTTGGGGCAAATCCTCTAACTTATAGCGGTCTTTCTGGAGTTGGGGATTTGATTGTAACGGGAACATCTGTCCACTCTCGTAACTGGAGAGCCGGTAATGCTCTCGGCCGCGGAGAATCCCTCGCAGACATCGAAGCAAACATGGGCATGGTCATCGAAGGCATCTCAACGACTCGAGCAGCTTACGAACTGGCTCAGGAATTGGGTGTCTACATGCCAATCACACAGGCTATTTACCGAGTTATCTATGAAGGTGTCAATATCAAAGAAGCAATCACTGACATCATGAGCAATGAATTTAAAGCAGAAAACGAATGGTCATAGACCTTTATAGAAAGGAACATTTATGAAACAAAAAGTCAGAAAAGCAGTCATCCCTGCCGCTGGATTGGGAACTCGTTTCCTCCCAGCAACTAAGGCCTTGGCCAAGGAAATGTTGCCAATCGTAGACAAGCCAACTATCCAGTTTATCGTTGAAGAAGCCCTCAAGTCTGGAATCGAAGATATCTTGGTTGTTACGGGTAAGTCAAAACGTTCCATTGAGGACCATTTCGACTCAAACTTCGAATTGGAATACAACCTCAAAGAAAAAGGAAAAACAGATCTTTTGAAGCTGGTTGATGAGACAACTGGTATGCGTCTGCATTTTATCCGCCAAACACATCCACGTGGTCTCGGAGATGCTGTTTTGCAGGCTAAAGCTTTCGTCGGAAATGAACCTTTTATCGTTATGCTTGGTGATGACTTAATGGATATCACCAACGAAAAAGCTGTTCCGCTCACCAAACAACTCATGGATGACTACGAGCGTACCCACGCGTCTACTATCGCTGTTATGCCTGTCCCTCATGACGAAGTATCTGCTTACGGGGTTATTGCTCCGCAAGGCGAAGGAAAAGACGGCCTTTACAGCGTTGAAACCTTCGTTGAAAAACCAGCTCCAGAGGATGCCCCTAGCGACCTTGCTATCATTGGGCGCTACCTCCTCACTCCTGAAATTTTCCAAATCCTCGAAAACCAAGCTCCAGGTGCAGGAAATGAAATTCAGCTGACAGATGCAATCGATACCCTCAATAAAACACAACGTGTATTTGCTCGTGAATTCAAGGGAGCTCGTTACGATGTCGGAGACAAGTTTGGCTTTATGAAAACCTCCATCGACTACGCTCTTAAACACCCACAAGTCAAAGACGACTTGAAAGACTATCTCATTCAACTCGGAAAAGAGTTAGCTGAGGGGAAATAGAAGAACAGTTCATATAAAAAAGAACTAGGATAGTTAATTATCCCAGTTCTTTTTATTTTGTATTGCTATCATCCCGAACATATAAACCAACAAAAGGAAATCATATTTCTCAGTTAACCCACTTACAAGCTCCATCGAATTGATCTCGAATTTTATGAAAGCGCTACGATATTATTTGTTTTTTTCTAAAAATAGGAGTACAATGAGTTAGTATAATAAAATAAAAAGCACCGAATCGTGCGCACTTTTTCAAGTTGTGTACGGACAAAGCCTTATTTTAACTTGCTGTGTTGTTTCGAATGGTTCCAAAACAAGGCCTCACAGTTGGAACTGCAAAGGTATGGTTTTAGAGCTGTGTTGTTTCGAATGGTTCCAAAAAAAGCTACTCATTTTTTGAGTAGCTTTTTAACTATTCCATCCCTTACACATAGCTCATTCCCTTATAGCATAGGAAAACGGCTAGTGCGATAAAAAGTACGGTTGCCCCGATTCGCTGGCTGGTACTATACATCTTTCTCTCCCATTTAACTGGAAAAATGACTGCTAGAAAAGCACCGCCTACTGCGCCACCAATATGCCCTGCTAGGCTGATTCCTGGAATCAGAATACTTCCAATGATATTGATCACGAAAAGCGTCAGGTAGGATTGCCCTAACTGCTGGATATAGGGGCTGCGAGTCGCATAGCGCAAAACGATAATCGCAGCAAATAGTCCGTAAAGAGAAGTGGAGGCCCCTGCTGCTACAACTTTCGGTGTGAAAGCAAACACAAAGAGGTTGCCCATCATTCCTGATAAGAGATAGAGAAAGAAAAACTGCTTAGAGCCGAAAATCTCCTCCACCTGTTGTCCAAGAAAGTAGAGTGAAATCATATTGACAATGAAATGCTCCCATCCAATGTGCACAAATATAGCCGAAAATAGGCGCCAAATCTGCTCTGGGAACAGGCGAATGATCGGTCCATACATAGCTCCAAACTGAAACAGAGTTTTGACTTGATCAAAGTTGATACCCGTAGTAATCAGCATCAGTAGAAATACAAAGCCAGTCACTAGGAGAAAAAAACTAGTCACAGGATAACGTTTATCAAAGATTTCCTTCATAGATTAGCACCTCCTGGACGGGGATATCATGGTCTTCCAAGTTAAACTCCTGAACCTGACAAGGGTGGATTGTACTCATGGTATGCCCAGCAAAATGTTCCAGATAGCGGTCATAATAACCTCCGCCATATCCGATCCGATAACCCTCTGTTGTAAAAGCCAAGCCCGGAACATGAATTAAATCAATCTGAGACGGTTCCACCACTTCCAAGTCTCCTTGCGGTTCCAGTAAACCAAAGGAAGTTTTTGCCAACTGCTTCGGATCATATACCACAAACTCCATGCGCCCCTTGGGATAGGTTTTGGGTATCAGGACCTTCTTGCCGTCCTTCAGCGCCCGCTCGATCAGTTCTTGCGTTTGAAATTCATGAGGGAAGGAGAGATAGGTTGCGATGACCTTAGCTTCTTGGTAAAAGGGATGTTGTAAGAAACGCTCGGTTAAAGCTCGATCCATAGCCTGTTTTTGCTCCTGAGAAAGAGCCTTCATTTCTTGCAAAATTTTCTTGCGTAGTTCTGCTTTCATAGACAATTCCTCTACTCTGCTGCCTTCTTTTTCAGGAAACTAGAGACCGCATCTACCCCAATGGCTAAGGCTTCTTCCTTAGGGCTCATCTGAGGGTGATGAAGGGCGTAGGGACTATCGATGCCTAGCCAGAACATAACGCCATCTACCTTCGAAAGGAGATAACCAAAGTCCTCACCAGTCATAGCAGGCTCGATATCAATCAACTCGATTCCGTCTTTCTCTTCAAAAAAGTCCATCAGTTCACGCGCCAAGGCTGGATTGTTCTCAACAGGTAGGTAGCCTCCTTGCTTGAGTTCCACTTCGACTTCCATATCAAAGGCTGCTGCAACCCCTTCTGCAACTGTCTTGACTCTTTTTTGTACCAAGAGGCTCATTTCCTGAGTCAAGGCGCGAATGGTTCCGTGTAAAAATGCTGTGTCTGTAATGACATTGTTGGTTGTTCCAGCTTGGAAAAGGCCAAAGGTCACCACCGCTCCCTCGATTGGATTGACATTGCGGCTGACAACTGACTGCACCTGGGTTACAAAGTAACTAGCCGCCACCAAGGCGTCATTGGCTTCATGCGGGAAGGCTGCGTGCCCACCTTTTCCTTTGAAACGAATCTTCACCTCACAAGTCCCTGCAAAGAGCGTATGGGTGTTGGTCGCAATCTGGCCGACTTTCAAATCCGGACGAACATGGAGACCATAAAACTGGTCTGGCAACCAATCTCCAAAAGCACCATCCTCATACATGAGCATACCACCAGCTTCATTTTCTTCAGCAGGTTGAAACAGAAAAAGCAGATTATTCTTGGGTTGCTCCTCAAGAGCACGCTCGAGACAGCCCAAGGCAATGGTCATATGAAAATCATGGCCACAGGCATGCATTCGACCTTGGTGTTGAGAAGCAAAAGGTAGACCTGTTTGTTCGACAATAGGCAGGCCATCAATGTCTGTTCGCCAACCAATGGTTCGTTCCGGCTGACTTCCCTGCAAATAAACCAGAATACCTGTCCGCCAAGTACGAATTTGAACAAAATCCTTGCCCGTAGTCAATTTTTCAATCACATCCAGCAAATAAGCCTGAGTCTTAAACTCCTCCAAGCCAATCTCTGGAATCTGGTGTAAATCTCGTCTAGTCTGAATCAAATCTAACATCTATCGATCCTCCTTTTGATAGAAGAAAGAGGCTGGAAAAAGGGTTCCGCCTCTTTTTTACTTTTACAATTACAAGGTACGAAGCGCATCCTCAAGCGCTGTTTTTTGTTGGGTTTGGGCATCGATCTCTTTAATGATACGAGCCGGAACACCTGCTACTACAACGTTTTCTGGAACATCTTGGGTAACAATAGCTCCTGCTGCAACAACTGAACCACTGCCGATTTGGACCCCTTCGATAACCACTGCATTGGCACCGATAAGAACATTGTCTCCAACACGGACTGGCTCAGCGCTAGCTGGCTCAATCACACCCGCCAAAACTGCACCTGCACCAACGTGACTGTTTTTCCCAACGATAGCACGACCTCCAAGGATGGCACCCATGTCAATCATGGTTCCAGAACCGATTTCAGCACCGATATTGATAACAGCTCCCATCATGATAACAGCATTATCACCAATTTCCACCTGGTCACGGATAATAGCACCTGGCTCGATACGAGCATTGATAGCACGTTTGTCTAGCAAAGGAACTGCAGAATTACGAGCATCTTGCTCGACAACATAATCTTGATTTTCTACTAAACCTTCAAGAAGCGGAGCCACGTCCTTCCAGTCTCCGAATAAAACATTCCCTAGTTTGACAACAGAGCTTGGTACAGCAGTTGCGAGTTCCCCTTCAAAGGTTACTTTGACACTGGTTTTCTTTTCAGCATTGGCGATAAATTGGATAATTTCTTGAGCGTTCATTTTTGTAGCAGTCATAGGTGCCTCCTGGTTCGTTATAATGATACCTATTCTACCAAAAAAGGCCTCAAATTTGAAGCCTCAACTATCAAATAATCATCTTTACTGGGCTTGTTTTGCTTCCTCTACAGATAAAAAAATCATCGGAACGATAATCAACACCATAGCTAAGGCCAAAAAACCATCCATGACCAATCCCAAAAAAAGAACACTTAATAAAGCTGAAGAGAGCGGTTCGCTAGCACTCACCACCGATACAACCAGCGGGGAAACGAGTGACACAGCCTTCATAGATAGGAAGAAAGCAAAAGCAGTTCCAAACACGGCAATCATCAGACAAATCAGCACGCTTACCAGATCCATTTGAAAGCTTATCTGATAGATAGGGTAAAGGAAATTACTAAAGAGCCCTGCCAGAATCATCCCCCAACCAACAGTAGGGACAAATCCATAGTGGCGGGCAAATCGTTGGGGAAGGATGACATTAAACATGACCCCTACCGCACTGAGCAAACCAGTCACTAGAGCCAAGGGCGTCATGGATAACTGGGACAAGTCCCCTTTTGTGGCCATCAAAAAAACACCTAGCATGGCAATCAAAACATAGAGAATCGCTGTAATCGAAGCCTTTTTCTGGTAGACAATGCGATTGTAAAACAGGATAAAAACTGGGCTGATAAATTGCAAAATGGTCGCCGTCGTCGCATTGGAATACTCAACGCAGAGATAGAAGAAAAACTGCACAGAAAAAATACCTAGAATAGCATAGGCTAAAAAAGGTAGATAATTTTTCTTATCACGCCAGATGTCCAATAATCGAGTGCGCAACTGAAAGGCCGATAAGCCTAAAACCAAACTCCCCGCTACCAGTAAACGCATAGAAGTAATCCATCCAGAAGACACTGGATAATGAGTGAAAAAATACTCTCCTAAAATCCCACAGATCCCCCAGATTAGGCCTGAGAGTAGCGAATATAATGTTCCCTTAACAATCTTTTTCTGATAATGATTCATATTATTATTGTAACACGAAACCAACAAAGAAAAAAGTAGCAACAAGGTCAAAATTAAGATAACCGTGCTGCTACTCTATCTTAACGATTAAATAGACGTGAACGTCCTGAAGAGCCACTCTGAGTATTTCCACTCGAACTTGTTGTTCCCGAACCGCTACTTGAGCTTGGAGGAGTTACTGCAGGAATGCTTCCTAGAATATTCTTCCAAGCATTCTGATAATCTGCATCGCTTCCTCCAATAGCGAAGCGGTAGGCGGTTACTGGCGCCCCTTCTTTAGTAGCCCAGTAACTTGTTACGGTAGAACCGGAAACGTTAACTTCTTTGCCATTAATTGAAACCTTGCCCGGCTTCTCCCCTGTCGACTTGAGAACTTGTGACTTGGTCACACTTGAGTCAAGATTAAAGCGCTCATTCCCCCAAATGCCAGGTTTTGCTTGTTGAATAGCATTAACCAAGTGGGCCATATAGTTGGCATTGCGGTAGTGGCCCGCCCCTTTGGCTAGCGGGCGGTTGTCATCGTGACCTAGCCAGCCACCCAAGGTCAAGCGAGGCGTAGAAAGCATAAGCCACATATTTTCATCTTCATTGGTTGTACCAGTTTTTCCAATCCAGTCGGCGCTAGCGAGGCTTGGATTGATGGTAGCCAAGTCTGTCTGGAAACTTGTGGTAATCCGAGATGAAATAACATCGCGAAGCAAACTTTGCATGATGGTCGCTGTCGCTTTTGAGTAAACTTGGACAGGTTTATCCTTGTGCTCGTATACCACTCGACCATCTGTTGACTCGATCTTCGCGATCATATGTTTCTTATGGTAAACTCCGTTGTTGGCCAGAGTCTGATATCCGTTAGTATGCTGAGCAACTGTAACGTCAATTCCTCCGCCCATCGGTAAACTCTCAATACCATATTCTGGGATTTCGTAACCCATTTTTTCCATATACCCTTTGACATCAACCCCCTTCTCTCGAAGTGTACGATAAGTCCAGTAGGCTGGAATATTCCATGAGTAGTTGAGGGCCTCCCCTAACGTCATCATCCCTGTACCAGGACTATTGACATACATGATAGGATTGCCGTTTGAAAAGTTGGTCGGATAGTTTGATAAGATACTTGCACTTCCCATCAGACCTTGGTCAATAGCAATACTGTAAGCCAATATCGGCTTAGTAGTTGAGGCAGGGGAACGTTTTGTATCGATAGCATGGTTATTCTGATTTTTTTGATAATTGCGACCACCGACAAATCCAAGAATAGCTCCTGTTTGGTTGTCCATGAGGACATTCCCCACCTCAGGCTGTCCTGTCGAATCATCTAGCAGATAGCCGTAGGTTGCCACCGCATTTTGCATCGCAGCATGAATATTTTTATTGATAGTCGTCGTGATCTTATATCCACCATTTTCAATTTCCTTAGTCGCTAAATCACGATAAGCTTTCTGGACGGATTCATTCTTTTGCTCTTGTACAGAAACATTATCTCTCTGAATCAGGTAGTCATACATCCGATCAGTGGCTTCTGCCAAGGTTGCGAAGTAGAGATAGTCACGTGAAGTACCACTAACACTACCTGATGGTAGGAAATCTTTCTTAAAGTCATAATCTTTGTACTTATCGTAATCTTCCTGACTTAGAGCCCCTGTCCGGTACATATTATAGAGAACATCTCTAGCCCGTTTGATCCCCAGAGCCAAATCCTCCTCGCTCTTCATACTACCGTCAGATTCATAAGGGGAGTAACTAATTGGGCTCTGTGGCAATCCTGCGATAAAGGCTGCTTGAGGGACCGTTAAATCCGAAGCCTTAACCCCAAAGATCCCTTCTGCAGCCTGCTGGGCACCTGCAATATTTTGGCCTTTATGATTGCGACCAAAAGGAGCAATGTTGAGGTAGGTTGTTAAAATCTCATCCTTACCCATAGCCCGTTCTAAAGCCAAGGCATCAATAATTTCTTTGGCCTTACGAGCTAGAGTGGGAGCGTCCCCCACTACTTGTTGCTTGATGACCTGCTGAGTCAAGGTCGAACCACCACTAGACGATCCCAAACCGACAAAGGTTCCCAGAGTCGCACGAATAACGGCCTTTGGCACGACTCCCTTGTGCTCGTTGAAATTCTCGTCCTCTGTCGCAATGATAGCCTTCTTAAGATTGTCTGAGATAGCATCTGAAGCGACTGAAGTGCGCAACAAATCGCCCTCGATCGAGGCAATGGTACTGCCGTCAGAATAAGTGATTTCTGAGATAGAGGCAATATCCTTCACTTGCTTGACCAACTCTTCTGCTTGAGGTACCTGGGCCTTGTCAAATAGAGCGACTCCATAACCCATAGCCACCCCAGCACCAAACAGTCCACCGATAAAACCTAGGATAAAGAGAGTATTAAAAACTATTTTAAACCCACTCAAAACCTTAGCAAAATTAGATCCTGCCCTTCCAACTTTGTCAGAAGAGGTCCCCTTTTTACCGGTTTTCTTATTAGCCAGTTTTTCTGCTAGTCTTTTCTTCCATTTTGCAATTCGTTGCATTAGCTGCTGGAAAAAATGCAGCATTTTTGTTTTTAATTCATTAATTCTTTCTTTCATGAATGTCCTCGCTTTCTCTATTATACCATAAAAGGGAAACTTTCAATAAAATAGCCACTTTCTTCCCTATTCTACTAGGCTATTAATCAAGTTTGTGATACAATAGGTAGAAACAATATTTTATAAAGGAGAAAAGACACATGCACATTTTTGATGAGCTAAAAGAGCGTGGTTTGATTTTTCAAACGACTGATGAAGAAGCTTTGCGCAAAGCCCTAGAAGAAGGTCAAGTTTCTTATTATACCGGCTATGATCCAACTGCTGACAGCCTTCACCTAGGCCACCTTGTCGCAATCTTAACCAGTCGTCGCTTGCAGTTAGCAGGTCACAAACCTTATGCGCTCGTTGGCGGTGCTACAGGTCTCATCGGAGATCCGTCCTTCAAAGATGCTGAGCGTAGTCTCCAAACAAAAGACACAGTGGATGGCTGGGTCAAGTCTATCCAAGGACAACTTTCTCGCTTTCTTGACTTTGAAAACGGTGAAAATAAAGCTGTCATGGTCAACAACTACGACTGGTTTGGCAGCATCAGCTTCATTGACTTCCTCCGTGATGTCGGAAAATACTTTACCGTCAACTACATGATGAGCAAGGAGTCTGTGAAGAAACGGATCGAAACAGGGATTTCTTACACTGAGTTTGCCTACCAAATCATGCAAGGGTACGACTTCTACGTCCTTAACCAAGAGCACAACGTAACACTACAAATCGGTGGTTCTGACCAGTGGGGAAATATGACCGCAGGTACCGAATTGCTTCGTCGTAAGGCTGACAAGACTGGTCACGTTATCACTGTTCCACTCATTACAGATGCAACTGGTAAGAAATTTGGTAAATCAGAAGGAAACGCTGTTTGGCTCAACCCTGAAAAGACTTCTCCATACGAAATGTACCAATTCTGGATGAATGTCATGGACGCTGACGCTGTTCGCTTCTTGAAAATCTTTACTTTCTTGTCACTAGATGAGATTGAAGACATCCGCAAGCAGTTTGAGGCTGCTCCTCATGAACGCTTGGCTCAAAAAGTCTTGGCTCGTGAAGTCGTGACTCTTGTCCACGGAGAAGAAGCCTACAAAGAAGCCCTCAACATCACTGAGCAACTCTTTGCTGGAAACATCAAAAACCTTTCTGTCAAAGAACTCAAACAAGGACTTCGTGGAGTGCCAAACTACCAAGTACAGGCAGACGAAAATCACAACATCGTAGAACTCCTCGTATCTTCTGGTGTGGTTAATTCAAAACGTCAAGCCCGCGAGGATGTTCAAAATGGAGCTATCTACGTCAACGGTGATCGTATCCAAGACCTTGACTATGTCTTGAATGACGCAGATAAGTTAGAGAACGAACTCACTGTTATCCGTCGTGGTAAGAAAAAATACTTTGTATTGACTTACTAAACTGTTCAACATTTATCTATAAACAAAGGAGTTAACTTCGAGAAAGGTAACTCCTTTTTGCTGTTAATAACTCTCATCTATCTATTTTTAATAGACAGACTACGCAAGACAATGCGCAAGGTTGTTAGATTATGTAAGATAGAGAGATTTGAAGGACTGAGCCAATTAAACAAGCCAAAGCCAATCAAACTACTATTTACGACAACGGTATCTTGAATATTCTTCTTGATGAGTATTTGCAAAGATGATGATAGCGAATCCAACTCTTGGAAGAAATCCAAGCGATTATCTAACAATAAGATATCACTCATCTGCTTAGAAATATCTGCGCTTTCATTCATCACCACACCGATATCTGATAGGGTTAGAGCCGCTGAGTCATTCAATCCATCTCCAACCATCAAAATAGTGTGACCTACTTTCTGCAGTTCCTCTACTAACTCAAATTTCCCATCAGGTTTCAAGTCTGTATAGACCTGATCAAAGGGCAAATCTTTGACTAATTCCTCTGTTCTAACCAAGGTGTCCCCTGTTGCCAGAATCAATTTTTTCCCTTGTGCCTTAAGTTTCTCCAAGGCTGCTTTTGCTTCTTTTCTCAAAGGAGTATGAATGCAGAACATTCCAATCAATTCATTCTGGTAGGCTAAGAATAAGAGATTGTAGTGATTCTTGTACTCTTCAATCAAAGCATGTTGTTCCAAACTAATATGAATCTGCTCATCCTGCATCAAGACATAATTTCCAATAACAACTGGTTGGCCATCTATATGGGATTTGATTCCCTTACTTGCGATATATTGGAGTTTCCCATGCATTTCCTCATGTTCAATCCCCTCTATCTCGGCTTGTTTGACAATGGCATTAGCAATAGGATGATAAATGTGTTCCTCAAGACAGGCACTGATTCTGAGAATATCTTCCTCGCTATAGTCCCCAAAAGGTAACACCTTTTCAACTATAGGATAGCTAGTTGTGATTGTTCCTGTCTTATCAAACAAGAAAGTATCAACTTCCAGATATTTCTCTAGAACATCCCCATCCTTAATCACCATTTCACGGTTCAACCCCTCTTTGATAGCTGTCAAATAAGCTACAGGAGTAGAGATTTTCAAAGCGCAGGAGAAATCAACCAATAGGAATGAAATAGCCTTAGAAAAAGAACCTGTTAATAAGTAAGTCAGACCAGCCCCCAAGAAATTATATTTGACGACCTTGTCCGCCATCTTGATGAAATAGCGTTGTTTAGTTTTCTTGTTTTCTTCAGATTTCTTCATCAACTCAATCAGCTGTAAAATACGGCTGTTCATCTGATTATCGGTTACACGAATGCGTAGCTCCCCAGTTTCCAAGACTGTGTTTGCACAAACCGAATCAGACTCTCTTTTTTCAACTGGAAAACTCTCTCCCGTCAAGGAACTTTCGTTGACCATACCTAAACCTGAAACTACTTGTCCATCAAACAGAATTTCATTTCCTTGAGATAGGACCAAGACATCTCCTATTTGAACATCGGAACTCTTGATACTAACGACCGTATCGCCCTGTACTAAGAATACATCGCTCTCTTTTGCAAGAAGACTCTGTTCTAAATCTGTTGCAGTTTTTTTCAAGGACCACTGATCTAAATGATTCCCCAAATCAAGCATAAACATGATGTTGCTGGCAGTCTTGGATTGGTTCATAAACAAAGACAATAAAATAGCCGAACAGTCCAAGACTTCCATCGTTAGTTCCTTACGCGCTAGTGTTTGATAGGCTTCTTTAACATATCCAAAAGCCTGATAACAAGTCCATATATAGCGAATAGGAGACGGCACAAGACTACGAAAAAGCACACGCTTAATCGCTGCACCTGAAACGATAGAATAGGCACTCTCTTCTCTACGAACAGGAAGAGTCATCAACTCAGAAACTTTCCCTTTATCAATCCTTTTTAAAAAGGCTTCTGCATTGTCTAATACAGAGAAGCCTTCTTTTATACGTAGGGTAAAGTGCTGTTGATCCATGTAAAACTGGATAGACTCAATTCCCTTCTCATCTCTCGCCAAGGAACGAAGATAGTCTTGAATATCCAAGGTAAGTGAAAAAGAAGATGATAGTCGGATATGTTGATATCCTCTATATAGCACTTTAAAAGACATATTATTCTCCTATAAGGCTATCTAATTGCTCTTCTTTTTTCTCTTGCTCATACAAATATTTAGCATCTTGCAAAACATCGTCTCCATGTTGTTTCACAACAGAAACAGATGCATCTAGCTCGTCTTTCAACTTGTAAGCCTTAGCCAAAGCTTTAGAATAACCTTTTTTAGCTTCCTTACTTGCTAAGATTTTCAAACCAAGGGTACCAAATGCGACACCACCCAAAAATAATGAAGATTTTTTCGCAACTTTTGCAACGGTTAATACTTCTTTTAACATACTTATTTCCTCCTTATCATTATTATATAGCAATTTAGATATAAAAGCAATTTCATTTTATAAATTGGAGAATTAGTTTTATTTCTACTGAATCTCCCATCTACTTGCTCCTAAAGTTGCTTTCACTTGCCTCTTTTGATACACTTAAACTATGAATACAAATCTCAAACCCAAACTTCAGCGCTTCGCTGCTGCGACTGCCTTTGCCTGTCCTATCTGCCAAGAAAATCTAACCTTAGTAGAGAGCAGTCTCAAGTGTAGCAATCGTCATTCTTTTGACTTGGCAAAATTTGGCTATGTCAACTTGGCTCCTCAAATCAAGCAATCTGCCAACTACGACAAGGAAAACTTTCAAAACCGCCAAGAAATCCTAGAGGCTGGCTTTTATCAGGCTATCTTAGAAGGTATCTCCGACTTACTAGCCACTAAACCATCCGCAAAAACAGTCTTGGATATCGGTTGTGGCGAAGGCTTCTACTCTCGCAAGCTCCAAGAAAGTCACTCTGACAAAACCTTTTACGCCTTTGATATTTCAAAAGATTCCGTTCAAATCGCTGCCAAGAGCGAACCAAACTGGGCGGTCAACTGGTTTGTCGGCGACCTGGCTCGTCTTCCTATAAAAGACGCCAGCATGGATATCCTGCTTGATATCTTCTCGCCTGCCAACTATGGGGAATTCCGTCGCGTTTTATCCAAAGACGGTATTTTGATCAAGGTCATCCCAACCGAAAATCACCTCAAAGAAATCCGTCAAATGGTGCAGGACCAGCTGACAAAGAAGGATTATTCCAACCAAGATATCAAAGAACATTTCCAGGAACATTTCAGCATCCAATCTAGTCAGATTGCTTCCTTAACAAAACCTATCTCGGCTGAGCAACGCCAAGCCCTGCTTGCCATGACGCCCTTACTCTTTCACGTTGACCATACCAAGATTGACTGGAGCCAACTGACAGAGATTACCATTGAAGCAGAGATTCTAGTTGGGAAAGCACTGTAATTAAAACTTTCAGATAAGACAAAAACCCGCACCTCTTCTTGAGGTGTGGGTTTAAATCGCGATTCTTCAACTGTCTATCCGAAAAGTGGAAAAAATTTTAACCTCTCCATTTATCTTCGATTCGAAATGACAAATTTATCAATGAATAATAAGTGAAATGAGGCAAGTGTAATCCCCAAATAGCAGCCATGATAAGAGATATCTTGATGGGTAAGGGGAAAAAGAGTATTATTGCCCGTCAAGAGGCATGTCACAATCACAAATAGTATCCAGAATAAATCAGTCCATTTATATTTTGAAAAATATTTTTTCCACATATAAACACCTTCTTTCTTCACCACAATGCTATTATGATACAAATTATAAGCGGATACAAGAAATACGAGGCCATCAACTACGAAGAATCATGAGACTGAAATACAGTAAAAAGCAGTATTTCTAAAACTTCAACGTATCTATGATTTATCTCTTTTTAGACCTGATTGGCTAAAATCCACATCATTCAAAAAAGCGAATTTCAATTGAAATTCGCTTTTTTTACAAAGTGATTAGTATAAATTTTGTATCTTAGTTCAAGTGCCAGATATCTTCGTTGTACTGAGCGATTGTACGGTCAGATGAGAAGAATCCTGCTTTGGCAATGTTAACGATGACTTTATCCAACCATGCGTCGCGGTCTTCGTAGTCAGCAAGCATTTGCTCTTTCACTTTGATGTAGTCTTCCAAGTCAAGGAGAGTCATGAACCAGTCTTTGTTGATCAATTCATTGTAAAGACGTTCCAAGCGCTCTTTCTTACCTACTGCAAGAACAGCGTCACTCACGATGAAGTCAACCAATGGTTTGATGGCTTTACGAGCGTAGAATTCGCTTGATTTGTAAGCTGCTTTTGCGTAAAGGTCGATAACAGTTTCTGAATCTTCACCAAAGATGTAGATGTTTTCGTCGCCAACCAACTCAGCGATTTCCACGTTAGCTCCGTCCATAGTACCAAGAGTCAAAGCTCCGTTCAACATGAATTTCATGTTACCAGTACCTGAAGCTTCTTTAGAAGCAAGTGAGATTTGTTCTGAGATGTCACATGCTGGGATAAGGAAGCTTGCTGCAGTAACGTTGTAGTTTTCAACCATAACCACTTGCAAGTGTGGAGCTACTTCTGGATCATTTGCAATCACTTCTGACAAGCAAAGGATCAAGTGAATGATGTCTTGGGCGATTGTGTAGGCAGGAGCTGCTTTACCACCAAAGAAGACTGTGATTGGACGAGCAGGGATGTTACCAGCCTTAATATCAAGGTATTTGTGAATCACATACAAAGCGTTCATCTGTTGGCGTTTGTACTCGTGAAGACGTTTGATTTGGATATCAAAGATAGAGTTTGTATTGATTTCCACACCTTGGTGATCTTTCAAGTGACGAGCCAATTTACGTTTGTTGTGAGCCTTGATGCTTTCCAATTTTTCTTTAACAGCAGCCTTGTCTTCGTATGACAAGAGTTTTTCAAGCTCATCTGCTTCATGGTGCCAACCATGTCCAATAATCTCATCCAAGTAGTGAGACAGTCTTGGGTTGGCATGCATGAGCCAACGACGGAATGTGATACCGTTTGTTTTGTTGTTGAATTTTTCTGGGTAGATGTCGTAGAAAGCTTTCAACTCTGAGTTCTTCAAGATCTCAGTGTGGAGGGCTGCTACCCCGTTAACACTGTATCCGTAGTGGATATCCATGTGAGCCATGTGTACACGGTCGTTTTCATCAATGATTTGAACAGCTGGGTCTTTGTATTCTGCTTTCACACGACGGTCCAATTCTTTGATGATTGGTACCAAGTGAGGAACCACTTCTTGCAAGAATTCAAGAGGCCATTTTTCAAGGGCTTCAGCAAGGATTGTGTGGTTAGTATAGGCAGTCATGCTACGAACGATAGAGATTGCTTCGTCAAGTTCGATACCACGTGCAGTCAAAAGACGGATCAATTCAGGGATCACCATTGATGGGTGAGTATCATTGATTTGTACAACTGCGTAGTCTGCAAGGTCATGCAAGTTGCTTCCTTTTTCGATTGCTTCATCGATGATCAATTGCGCACCGTTTGAAACCATGAAGTATTGTTGGAAGATACGGAGCAATTCACCTTGCTTGTCGCTATCGTCTGGGTAAAGGAAGAGAGTCAAGTTGCGAGCGATATCTGTCTTGTCAAAGTTGATACCATCTTCGATGATAGAAGAATCAACTGAATCCAAGTCAAACAAACGCAAGCGGTTCTTTGTTGCTGTCTTGTAACCAGGTACATCGATATCGTAAAGGGTAGATGTCAATGTGAAATGTGCGAATGGCACTTGGTAGCTACGGCTTGAGCGTACCAACCAGTTTTGCTCAGTCAACCAAGCATTTGGAATTGTTTCTTGTTGGTTATTTTTAAGAACTTGTTGGAAAAGACCGAAGTGGTAGTTCAAACCAATGCCGTCACCATTCAAACCAAGTGTAGCGATTGAGTCGATAAAGCAGGCTGCCAAACGTCCCAAACCACCGTTACCAAGTGATGGTTCCAATTCTACTTCTTCGATTTCGATCAACTCTTTACCGGCATCAGCAAGTTCTTTTTTCACATCGTCGTAAAGACCAAGGTTGATCAAGTTGTTTGACAAGAGTTTACCAATCAAGAACTCAGCTGAGATGTAGTAAACTTTCTTCTTACCAGTGTTGACTGGTTTTTGGCTGCTAGCAAGCTTGCTGTAGTTGAGAAGAGCAAGGTAAAGCTCTTCATTGCTACATTCTGCAATAGTTTTATTGTAACGCTTTTGTACAAATTCTTTTAATGGTAACATTTTTGTGTCTCCTGATATTGTCTTATTTCTTTAATTCTACCAAATTTTCATTAATTCGGCGATAAATTGTAGTCAAGTCAAGCAAAGTTTCTTCAACAGCTGGTGTCAATTGATCTGCTGTCATGCGCCAAGACCAGTTTCCACCAAGAGTAGATGGGTAGTTCATGCGAGCCGCCTCATCCAATTCTAGCAAGTCTTGCATGGTAGCGATAGCCATAAAGCTCACTGATGAAAATACTGTGCGAAGCATAGCGTGTGGCACTGTTTCGTACTCTTTACGGTTCGTGTAACGAGCCATATACTCACGAGTTGGATCATCGATCTCATTACGGTACCAACCAAGGACTGTATTGTTATCGTGTGTTCCTGTGTACATAACAGAGTTAGCAGGTGCCAAGTGTGGGCTATCGATACTTTCGTCTTCTGGGTTGAAGGCAAATTGAAGAATCTTCATTCCTGGGAATCCTGTGCGTTCACGCAACTCGATGACTTCATCTGTCATGAAACCAAGGTCTTCCGCGATAATGTTTAGCTCACCAAGCTCTTCCTTAACAGCTGCAAAAAGCTTGTAGCCTGGACCTTTCACCCATTTACCAGGTGCTGCTGTATCGGAACCAGCAGGAATTTCCCAGTAAGATTCGAAACCACGGAAGTGGTCGATACGAACGATGTCATAAATCTTGAAGCTTTCGCGCAAGCGTTCAATCCACCATTTGTAGCCGTCTTTGTCCATTGCTTCCCAGTCGTAGATTGGGTTTCCCCAAAGCTGACCAGTGGCAGAAAACTCATCTGGTGGGCAACCTGCGATGCAGGTTGCTTTACCAGTGGCATCTGTCTTGAAGAGATGTGGATTTGCCCACATGTCGCTTGAATCTTCCGCAACGTAGATAGGCATGTCTCCAACAATTTCGATGTGGTTGTCGTTAGCGTAGGCTTTCAATTTCAACCATTGTTGGAAGAAGAAATATTGAGTCACACGGTGATAAACCAACTTGTCTGCCAATTTCTCACGGTAGCTTTCAAGTGCTGAAGCTTTACGCGCACGAGCATCTGCATCTGACCATTCTGTCCAAGCAAGATTGTCAAAATGCTCTTTAATCGCCATATATTCTGCGAAGAGTTCAAGCCATGATTGGTTGTCTTGAGCAAACTTCTCAAAAGCTTTGACGTCTCCCACTTCCAAGAAACGTTTAACTGCCTTTTCTAAAAGCGGACGACGTGCGTAATAAATCTTCGCATAGTCAACTTCAGATGCATCGCTACCAAAGTCAACACCTTTAAGATCACTGGCTTCGAGCAAGCCTTGCTCTACCAAGATATCAAGGTCGATAAAATGCGTATTCCCAGCAAAGGCTGAGAATGATTGATATGGAGAATCTCCATAGCTTGTTGTCCCAAGAGGGAGGATTTGCCAGTAACGTTGCTTGGTACGAACCAAGAAATCAACGAAATCATAGGCAGTCTGACCAAATGATCCAATCCCGTATGCTCCTGGTAGAGAAGAGATGTGCATCAACACACCACTTTGACGTTTTTTCATAATAGCACCTCATGTGTTTGTTATAAAACGTTGCGCAATCAAGGCGCAAACGTTTGCGTTAATTTAAGTATAACGCATTTCAAAAACAAATGCAAGCGTTTTTAAAAATTTTTTTGAATTATTTTTATCTAACTAAAACTTATTCCCACTGATATTTAATGAAATAAGCGAAAAAATTTTAAAGATTTTCTGATTTAAGATAATTCATTCCCAATATCTGCTCTATTTTCTGAAAAACTGAGCCGAATTTACGCAATCGTTTTCCTAATATATTTTCAATTCAAAAAAACAAACATTTTAAGTTCTTTCCTATATATAGGCTTTAACAAATGTTTGAAACCTTAAAATTTTTTTAAAAAACTTTTTAAAAAAGCTTGCAACCGTTTTCTATTTGTGCTATACTAGGCTCATAAAAGAAAACGTTTGCGTTTTCTAAATAAATTATACTGTTATTCTTTAGGAGGAATACACTATGTCATCTAAATTCATGAAGAGCGCTGCTGTGCTCGGAACTGCTACTCTCGCTAGCTTGCTCTTGGTAGCTTGCGGAAGCAAATCTGCCGACAAGGCTGCTGATACTAGCTCTTCAGAAGCAAAAGAACTTACTTTCTACGTTGAAGACCAATATAAAGCCTTCGCTGAATCTGCTGCAAAAGCTTATGAAAAAGAATCTGGCGTAAAAGTTACTATCAAAACAGGGGACCAAATGGGTGGTCTTGACAACCTTTCTCTAGACAACCAATCTGGTAAAGCTGCTGACGTTATGATGGCTCCATACGACCGTGTAGGTAGCCTTGGTACTGACGGACAACTTTCAGAAGTTACTCTTAGCGACGGTGCAAAGACAGACGATAAAACAAAATCTCTTGTAACTGTTGGTGGTAAAGTCTATGGTGCTCCAGCTGTTATCGAATCACTCGTTTTGTACTATAACAAAGATTTGCTTAAAGAAGCTCCTAAAACATTTGCTGATTTGGAAAACCTTGCTAAAGACAGCAAATACGCTTTCGCTGGTGAAGATGGTAAAACTACTGCCTTCCTAGCTGACTGGACAAACTTCTACTACTCATACGGACTTCTTGCTGGTAATGGCGGTTATGTATTTGGCCAAAACGGTAAAGATCCTAAAGATATCGGACTTGCAAACGAAGGTTCAATTACAGCTATTAACTATGCTAAATCTTGGTACGAAAAATGGCCTAAAGGTATGCAAGATACTGAAGGAGCTCCAAACTTAATTCAAACTCAATTCCAAGAAGGTAAAACTGCTGCTATCATCGATGGTCCTTGGAAAGCTCAAGCATTCAAAGATGCTAAAGTAAACTACGGTGTTGCGACTATCCCAACTCTTCCAAACGGTAAAAACTATGAAACATTTGGTGGTGGTAAAGCTTGGGTTATTCCAGCAAGCACTAAGAACCTTGAAGGAGCTCAAAAATTTGTAGACTTCCTTGTATCAACTGAACAACAAAAAGCGTTCTACGACGCTACAAACGAAATCCCAGCTAATACTGAAGCTCGTACTTATGCTGAAGGCAAAAAAGATGAGTTGACAACAGCCGTGATTGAACAGTTCAAGAACGCTCAACCAATGCCAAACATCTCACAAATGTCAGCTGTTTGGGACCCAGCTAAAACAATGCTCTTTGAAGCTGTAAGTGGTACGAAAGATGCGAAAACAGCTGCTAACGATGCTGTAACATTGATTAAGGACACAATCAAACAAAAATTTGGTGAATAATTGATTTGTTCAAGGGGGGTGGAAGCATAATCCCCCTTTGAATTTATAGATACGCCTATTATTATACGTACGTATCCTACGATTGAATCCGAGTTTTATCTCGCATCCTATGAAAGGAGTAATCATGGAAAAACAACAGCCTCGCAAAGCAGCCTTGCTGTCAATCATTCCTGGTTTAGGACAAATTTATAACAAACAAAAAGCTAAAGGATTTATTTTCCTTGGTGTTACCGTTTTATTTGTCCTGTATTTTCTAACACTTGCAACCCCTGAATTGAGCAATTTAATCACTCTTGGTGACAAACCTGGTCGTGACAATTCACTTTTCATGCTGATTCGCGGTGCTTTCCATTCTATCTTTGTTGTCGTTTACTTGCTCTTTTATATCTTTAATATCAAGGACGCACATACAACTGCTAAACGTATCAACAACGGGATTCCTGTAGCTCGTACCTTTAAGGATATGATTAAAGGTATTTATGAGAATGGATTCCCATACCTTTTGATCATCCCATCGTATGTAGCGATGACATTTGCGATTATCTTTCCAGTTATCGTAACCTTGATGATTGCCTTTACCAACTATGACTTCCAACATTTACCACCAAATAAATTGTTGGACTGGGTTGGTTTGACGAACTTCACAAACATCTGGAGCTTGAGTACCTTCCGTTCAGCCTTTGGTTCCGTTCTTTCTTGGACCATTATCTGGGCTTTAGCTGCTTCTACTTTGCAGATTGTTATTGGTATCTTTACAGCAATCATTGCCAACCAACCATTTATCAAAGGAAAACGTATCTTTGGTGTTATTTTCCTTCTTCCTTGGGCAGTTCCAGCCTTCATCACTATCTTGACGTTCTCAAATATGTTTAATGATAGTGTTGGTGCCATCAACACCCAAGTCTTGCCTCTCTTGTCTAAGGTTCTTCCTTTCCTAGATGGAGCTCTTATCCCTTGGAAAACAGACCCAACTTGGACTAAGATTGCCTTGATTATGATGCAAGGTTGGCTAGGATTCCCATACATTTACGTTTTGACCTTGGGTATCTTGCAGTCTATTCCTAACGACCTCTACGAAGCGGCTTACATCGATGGTGCTAATGCTTGGCAAAAATTCCGCAACATCACTTTCCCAATGATTTTGGCTGTTGCAGCTCCAACATTGATCAGCCAATACACCTTCAACTTTAACAACTTCTCTATCATGTATCTCTTTAATGGTGGAGGTCCTGGTACTGTCGGAGGCGGAGCCGGTTCAACTGATATCTTGATTTCATGGATTTACCGTTTGACAACAGGTACATCTCCTCAATACTCTATGGCGGCAGCTGTTACCTTGATTATCTCAATTATTGTCATCTCTATCTCTATGATCGCATTCAAGAAACTACACGCATTTGATATGGAGGACGTCTAAGATGAATAACTCAATCAAACTCAAACGTAGACTGACTCAAACCCTCACTTACCTCTACTTGATTGGCCTATCAATTGTCATCATCTACCCACTTTTGATCACCATCATGTCCGCCTTCAAAGCAGGTAACGTCGCAGCCTTTAAACTAGATACTAACATCGACTTCAATTTTGATAACTTTAAAGGGCTCTTCACCGAAACCTTGTATGGCACTTGGTACCTTAATACTTTGATTATTGCCTTTATCACAATGGCTGTTCAAACAAGTATCATCGTACTTGCTGGTTATGCCTACAGCCGTTACAACTTCTTGGCTCGTAAACAAAGTTTGGTCTTCTTCTTGATTATCCAAATGGTGCCAACCATGGCCGCATTGACCGCCTTCTTCGTTATGGCGCTTATGTTGAACGCCCTTAACCATAGCTGGTTCCTCATCTTCCTCTACGTCGGTGGAGGTATTCCGATGAATGCTTGGCTCATGAAAGGTTACTTCGATACCGTACCAATGTCTCTTGACGAATCTGCAAAACTAGATGGTGCAGGACACTTCCGTCGCTTCTGGCAAATTGTCCTTCCGCTCGTTCGCCCAATGGTGGCTGTACAAGCCCTCTGGGCCTTCATGGGACCTTTCGGGGATTACATCCTCTCTAGTTTCTTGCTTCGTGAGAAAGAATACTTTACTGTTGCCGTTGGTCTCCAGACCTTCGTTAGCAATGTGAAAAACATGAAGATCGCCTACTTCTCAGCAGGTGCTATCCTCATCGCCCTTCCAATCTGTATTCTCTTCTTCTTCCTACAAAAGAACTTTGTTTCAGGACTTACAAGTGGTGGCGACAAGGGATAATTTATCCCCGCCACCCTTTTTCATTTTATACTCTTCGAAAATCTCTTCAGACCACGTCAGCTTTATCTCCAACCTCAAAGCTGTGCTTTGAGCAACCTGCGACTAGCTTCCTAGTTTGCTCTTTGATTTTCATTGAGTATTAGCGATTGTTACTGTAAATAATATCCTTGCGACAAGCAATTTGTCTCCTAGACTTGAAATAAAGCACATTTCTCTATATAATAATACTCATATAGAAAACACTTTTAGAAAGATGCCTATGCTTCCATATCCATTCTCGTATTTTACTAGTATCTGGGGATTTCGTAAGCCCCTTTCAAAACGTTTCGATCTCAACTGGTTTCAGCTTCTCTTTACGAGCATTTTCCTCATCAGTTTGTCTATGGTTCCGATTGCCATTCAAAACAGCTCACAGGAGACGTATCCACTGGATACCTTTATCGATAATGTCTACACCCCACTGACAGATGAAGCGATCATGGACTTGTCAGAGAATGCACAAATCGTTGATGGAAAGCTGAACTACTCAGGTACGAAGAATCAGCAGCCTTCTCTTTTGATTGGTCTAAGCCAAAGCAAAGAATTGCCAAAGGATCTGCAACTTCATTTTGATACGGAAGAACTCGTCATCAGTAAGGAAAGTAAGGAACTAACTCGCATTCGCTACCACGCTATTCAAACGGAGAGTTTCCAGAGTAAGGAAGATCTAACCCAGGCCATTTCTAAAGATTGGTACCAACAAAATCGGGTCTATATCAGTCTCTTTCTCGTTCTTGGTGCTAGCTTCCTCTTTGGATTGAATTTCTTCATTGTCTCTCTTGGAGCTAGTCTTCTCCTTTATATCACCAAAAAATCACGTCTCTTTTCATTTAGGACCTTTAAAGAGTGCTACCACTTTATCTTGAACTGTTTAGGATTACCCACTCTGATTACGCTTATTTTGGGACTTTTTGGCCAAAATATGACAACGCTTATCACTGTACAAAACATTCTTTTTGTTCTTTATCTGGTCACTATTTTTTACAAGACACATTTCCGTGATCCAGATTATCATAAATAGGAGATTTTTATGCCCGTGACGATTAAAGATGTGGCTAAAGCAGCAGGTGTCTCACCTTCAACTGTTACCCGCGTCATTCAAAATAAATCAACGATTAGTGATGAAACCAAAAAACGAGTTCGCAAGGCGATGAAGGAGCTCAACTACCATCCCAATCTCAATGCTCGTAGCCTGGTAAGTAGCTATACTCAGGTTATCGGCCTGGTGCTCCCTGATGACTCGGATGCCTTTTACCAAAATCCTTTCTTCCCATCTGTCCTTCGAGGGATCGCCCAAGTCGCGTCTGAAAACCACTACGCTATTCAGATTGCAACAGGGAAAGATGAGAAAGAACGTCTCAATGCGATTTCTCAGATGGTTTATGGCAAGCGTGTTGACGGTTTGATTTTCCTCTATGCCCAAGAAGAAGACCCTCTGGTCAAACTAGTAGCCGATGAGCAGTTCCCTTTCCTCATTCTCGGAAAATCTACTTCACCCTTTATCCCTCTTGTTGATAATGACAATGTACAAGCGGGCTTTGATGCAACAGAGTATTTCATCAAAAAAGGATGCAAACGAATTGCCTTCATCGGGGGTACAAAGCGACTCTTCGTAACGCAAGATCGTCTAACTGGCTATGAGTCCGCACTCAAACAACACCAACTTCCGATTGATACCAACTTAACCTACTTTGCGACCGAATTTCTAGAAGAAAAAGGTTATCAATTCAGTGAACTCCTGTTCAATCACGATCCACAGATTGACGCTATCATCACAACCGATAGTCTCCTAGCAGAAGGAGTTTGTGACTACATCAATAAGCATCAGTTAACTGTTCCTGTCTTGAGTTTCGACTCTGTCAATCCTCGACTTGACCTCGTAGCTTATGTCGATATCAATAGTCTGGAACTTGGGCGCGTTTCCTTTGAAACCATTCTCCAGATCATCAACGATGCTAAAAACAATAAACAGATTTGTTACCGCCAGTTGATTGGACACAAAATTATCGAAAAATAAAGACCAGCCCCAAGGCTGGTCTTTTGAGTATTATTAATTGTCTGTTTCTACGAATCGTCCTAGAATGTGGACATTTTCGGATACAGAGACAAAGGCTGTCGGATCAACTTGTTTCATGATGTGTTTAAAATCATTAAACTCTGCTCGCGTGATAACCGTAATCAAGACTGCTTTTCTCTCATGATTATAGGTTCCTTCTGCATCGTGGATCATGGTTGCTCCGCGGTGCAATTTTTTATGGATTTTTGCGATTACCTTGTCAGGATTATTGGTCACAATCATGGCCTGCATGCGTTTTTGCTTGGTAAAGACCGCGTCTGTCACACGGCTCGATACAAAGATGGTAATCATGGAGTAGAGAGCGTATTTCCAACCAAAGGTCAAACCTGCTATCAGCATGATGGTTCCATTTACCAGGAAAGAAATGCTACCGACATTCTTACCTGTCTTCTTACGAATGGTCAGACTGACGATATCTGTACCTCCGCTAGAAATATTGTTACGGAGCGCAAAACCAATCCCCAAGCCCATGACAACACCCCCAAAAAGGGCATTGATGATGGGATCCTCTGTCAAGGTCACAACTGGCACAAGCTGGATAAAGAGGGAACTCATGGATACTGTGATAAAGGTAAAGACCGTAAACTTATGCCCAATCTGATACCAAGCCAAAATCATCAACGGAAAATTGATGGCATAAAAGGTCAGCGATATCGGAATATAAAAACCAAACCAGTGATTACTCAAAGCAGAGATAATCTGTGCCAAACCCGTCGCACCACTGGAGTAAACGTGTCCTGGTTGAAAAAAGAAATTGACTGCTACTGCTGACAAAAAGCCATAAACCAGAGAAGCCGAGACTTTCTCATCATATTTTTCCCGAGAGATACTTTGTAAAACTCGTAAGATTTTTATCTGATAAGCAAAGCGGCGCAGATAATAGCGCCACCGCTTAATTCGTTTTGCTTGTTTCATCTTCTTCTACTCAATATTTCAAACGTTAAAGCAAGAGGGTTTCAATTGAATCTCTAGTTCCTCTAGTTGTTTGAGAGCGACTGTTGATGGAGCTTGTGTCATTGGGTCGGTTGCCTTATTGTTCTTAGGAAAGGCAATGACTTCACGAATGTTTTCTTCTCCTGCTAAGAGCATCACAAAACGGTCAAGACCGATCGCCAAACCACCGTGTGGTGGGAAACCATAGTCCATGGCTTCAAGAAGGAAGCCAAACTGATCATTTGCTTCTTCAGCTGAGAAACCAAGAGCCTTGAACATGCGTTCTTGAAGGTCTTTTTGGTTGATACGAAGACTACCACCACCAAGCTCATAACCGTTCAAGACGATATCGTAAGCAATGGCACGAACCTTAGCCAAATCACCTTCTAATTCGTGGACTGTTTCTTCCTGTGGAAGGGTAAATGGATGGTGGGCGCTCATGTAGCGACCTTCTTCTTCAGACCATTCAAACATTGGCCAATCAACCACCCAAAGGAAATTGAATTTATCGTTATCAATCAAGTCAAGCTCTTTGGCAATACGTCCACGAAGGGCACCAAGGGTTGCATTGGCTACTTCAAGCGTATCCGCCACAAAGAGAACCAAGTCCTTCTCTTCAAGACCAAGCGCTGTTGTCAAGTCTGCTTGGATGCCAGTCAAGAATTTGGCAACTGGTCCGTTTAATTCTCCATCCACAACCTTGACCCAAGCAAGACCTTTGGCACCGTACTGTTTGGCTACTTCGGTCATCTTGTCGATGCCTTTACGTGAGTAGTTGTCTGCAGCTCCTTTGACCACAATGGCCTTAACGGCAGGTGCTTCTGAGAAAACTTTGAAATCAACACCCTTGACCACTTCTGTCAAGTCCTGAAGCAACATGTCAAAACGGGTATCTGGCTTATCAGAACCGTAAAGAGCCATCGCATCATCATACTTCATACGAGGGAATGGAAGCGTCACTTCGATTCCTTTTGTTTCTTTCATCACGCGCGCAATCAATCCTTCTGTAATATCTTGGATTTCTTGCTCACTAAGGAAAGACGTTTCTAAGTCGACCTGAGTGAACTCAGGCTGACGATCACCACGCAAGTCCTCGTCACGGAAACATTTGACGATTTGGTAATAACGGTCAAAACCAGCATTCATCAAGAGTTGTTTCGTGATTTGTGGGCTCTGAGGAAGAGCATAGAAATGCCCTTTATTGACACGAGATGGCACCAAATAGTCACGCGCCCCTTCTGGCGTTGATTTCGAAAGGAATGGCGTCTCCACATCGATAAACTCCAACTCATCCAAGTAGTTACGGATAGAGTGGGTCACCTTGGCACGAAGCTTAAGGTTTTCTAGCATTTCTGGGCGACGAAGGTCAAGGTAACGGTAACGCAAACGTGTATCGTCATTGGCCTCAATCCCATCTTTAATCTCAAAAGGTGTTGTTTTGGCTGTATTCAACACTGTCAGAGCTGTCACATTTAACTCAACCGCACCAGTCGGCAACTTATCATTGGCTTGCTCACGCGCAGCGACTTGTCCAGTCACCTCAATGACAAACTCGCTACGAAGGCTTTCAGCTGTTGCCATAACTTCTGCTGAAACTTTTTCAGGGTTGATAACCAACTGCATGATCCCTTCACGGTCACGAAGGTCGATAAAAATCAAACCACCAAGGTCACGACGACGCCCAACCCATCCTTTCAAGGTAATTTCTTGTCCGATATGTTCCTCACGAACACGACCAGCATACATACTACGTTTCATTGTTTCTCTCCTCTTTTATTCTGTTACTATTTTACCATAAAAGCGCAGGCACTTCATGAAAATCAGCAGAAAAGTTTGATTGCCTTTAGAAATCAAAACGAACAGACAAAAAATCCGATGAAAACGTCATCGAATTCTCTGATTATGATTCTTAACCTTTTTTACGCTTTTCAGCAATCTCCGCTGCCTTTTTAGGTAGAACAATCTCCGTCGCATACGCCGAAGCAAAACGCAAGACACCTGCAATAGGCGCAAAGACAACTGCTAGATAGTTGTAAAAGAAATCGCCTTTAAAGGCATAGGCAAGTGCCCCGATGATAAAGAAGAGAACGACCGCCTGTATCACTGCTAATAAAATTACTCGTTTCATGTGACCTCCTGACTCTATTATAGCATGAGTATCATCAAAAAGCCGATTAAATTATTCAAAGCGTGGAGAGAAATGCTGTAAAGAAGACCTTTTCGGTTCACATAAGCTAGACCCAAACTCAATCCCAGACTGGCATAAACTAAAAACTGTTGCAAAGTCCCTGGAAAATGAATCAAGGCAAAAAGAACACTCGATACGAGGAGAAACAGAGCTGTCTGTTTGCTGTTGTTCTGCTTAGGAAAGAAATAGCGCGCCAGCATCCCTCTAAAGATGAGTTCTTCTGTCAGAGGAGCAAAGACTACCACCATAAAGAAACCAAATACAGGCTGAGCCACTGTCAGTTGAGATACGATTTGTTGATTGACTGACGGATCTTCTGGCAGAAAGAACTGGGCTGTAATCGCTACTAGCAAAACCAGAGTTGGCAACCAGATATAACGATTAAAAGCTGTTGTCTGGATGCTAACCTTTTCTGTCTGATACCATCTGTAAACTCCATAAACATAGGCCCCTGACAGAGCGATATAGAGTGGCAAGACTCCAAAGATCGAAGCCCCTAGGTCAAGCGCTGATAAAGCCATACTCTGAACCAGACCATAGCCAAAGAAAAAAGATAGGACAGCTAGAAGAAACCAGCCAAGATTTTTAAGTAAGTTCATATGGGCCTCCTATTTCCCTTTATAACTATTTTTCAATACTAAGAGACTAGCTAATCCTAGCAAAAGGACCCATGCTAGCAAAAGACCAAGACTTCTCAAAGATAACTCTCCACCACCTGCTTTTAACAGACTTACCAATGGACCAATGAAAGAATAGTCCAACAATTTTTGCGCAGTTTCATTTTGAACAGCAAGAGTGGGCAAGAAAGAGAAGGTTAGCATAGGAAAAATACTATACACTTGCGCCTTAGACTGAGTATCTGATACTGCACCGATAAGAATGTTAAGAAAGATAATGCTGATAGTTGCCAGAAGCAGATAGAGACCATAGGTAAGAAAGTAGTTTGTCAAATCAACTTTAAGATATAGAGGGAGAACAACCATCGAAAAAAGCACCACTAGAAGAGGAAGAGCCATCATGCTCAGAGTATACTCCGTTGCTGTCACACCACTTAGTATGAGGGATTTAAGATTGCGTTTTTCCTTATCCTCAGCCATCATAATCGATACCATATAACCACTTCCCATACTCAAGACCATCGTCAAACTCGTAGAGAGGAGAAACATAGTCAGTTCTCCACTCTTGTTTAAGAACTCATTATACAGGATAGCAATACCAAAGGGCATTAATAAAGTTGCTAACAAGGTTGAATTGCTAATAAGAACTTGTAACCTTAACCAAAGAAGGGCATTTAATTTTCTAAACATCTAACTTTTCTCCTGTCAATCTAATAAAGATTTCTTCTAAAGTCGGTTCACAAGAATGAACAGCTATTAGATTTGTCGTATTCAAATGAGGCAATTCTTCAAAAGGAACCACTTGTTCACGCCCATCTTGGTAGCATAAACGAACCTTTTTGTCCACATGGTATTTCTGGATAATCTCTTGTGGACTGCCATACTCAATCAAGTTTCCCTTATTTAAAAGAGAGAGTCGATCACAAAGCAAGGTTGCTTCATTCATATCGTGGGTTGTTAAGAAGATCGTTGTCCCAGCCTGCTTCAGTTCCTGTAAGAGAGCATGAATCGATTTTGAGGTGGTAGGATCAAGACCACTTGTCGGCTCATCTAGAAAGAGAATTTTGGGAGCATTTAGAAGAGCACGAGCCAAGAACATCCGTTGTTTCATACCTGTGGATAGTTTTTCCGCAATAAGGTTTTTGGCATCTGATAACCCAACTTGATCAAGCACTGTATCTACTCTAGAAGCTTTAAGACCGTATAATTTTGCATAAATGAGCAGATTTTTATAGAGGCTCATCTTTTCATAAAAACCACTGCTATCACTAACAATCCCGATTTGTTCCAAATCATTTGAAGTCAAATTTCGAGAGGACTTTCCTAGGAGAACGGTCTCACCCTGATCTGCAGCTAACTGACCCGTCAGAACATTGATCATGGTTGTTTTACCTGAACCTGAGGGACCTAGGAAGCCAAAGATTTCACCTTCTTGAATCTCAAAAGAAATCTGATGCAGAGCTTTCTTGCTTCCAAAACTTTTGCTTACATTTTCAACACGAATCATAGGAACTCCTTTATTTGAAATAACGTTTTACCATAGGTAATTGCATCACATTGATATAAATATGGATCGCTCCTACAAGCAAGAAGGCTAGTAGCTGAATTTCTCCTGTCAATAAGGAAAAGAGAGCAATTAGAAAGTACAAAGTTGGCAAGACATACTGATTTAATTGGAATAAAATTCGAAAACTTTGTTCCAAATTAGCCTGACGCTCCCCTTCATCATAGGAGTTTATGTAGTCCAAGACATCCTTTGGTGTAGAGAAGAATTCCAAATCAAACTGACGAACGATCGCAATGGTCTTATAGAGATATTTTTGAGCACTGAAAATCATCACTAATGCCAAAAAAGAAAGAGATAAGGTTATATAGCTGATATTTAGTACAATGACTTCACTACCTGAGATGAAAAGAGCCAAAAAAATCGCTACACCTGTACTATTAAAAGCAATAGTTCCAAACTCGAGATTACGATACATTTGTACATAATAGGTTTCATTCAGATCATCATCCATTTCCTCTTGATACAAGGAGTGAAATGTTCTGCTTTTCTTTAAGAAATCGAAAGTCAAAAACATACTAATGAAACCTAACAGTAAACAAATAGATGATATCCATGGAGTCACGGTTTTGACATCTAAAATGGTTCCGTAGTTTTCGGTATAGGCCTTAAACATCCCTGCAAACATGCCCAAGAAGCCTCCCAAGATAACAGCCATTAGAAATAACAATCCACGTTTCTTTTTCATATTCATACTCTTTCTAAACTAAACCAATCCAACTAACCACTGACCAAAGTCCTTACCTGACTCAAAGATAGCGACCAAACCTTCTGTTCCAAGTGACACCAAAATCAAACAAACAGCAAGTAAGAGAATAGCTTGGTTTCTAGCTTTTTTTGCTCCATCCCCCAAGGGTTCATTGCCAAGCCAACCTGCTAGATAAGCATAGGCTGTAACTGTTAAAATACCAATCTCTGTAGAAGAGAGAAACAACAAAACTGTCACCAAACGAACGATATTGGCTTGAATGTTAAAATAATTTCCTAAACCTGCACAAACACCTGCAAGTGCTTTGTGTTCAGTATCGACTTGAAAACCCGCTGAAAACTCTTTCATAACTTTTCTCCTTTTACAATCTCTTTAAACTTTATCTTTCTCTCTACCCATCTAAAGACTAATAGTAAAACTATGTTAATCCAGAAGAGGTATTTACTTTCAACAATTGTAAACCAACCAAATAGGCTTCCGATCATAGCCAAAAGATTAACGATAAACACAACTATAGATAGATAATAAATCACTTTATACTTGTTCATCACTCGTCCTCCTCCAAGCGAAATACCGATTCGACTGTTTCGTTGAAAATCTGAGATATTTTCAAGGCAATCACAATGGACGGGGTGTACTCATCCCGCTCAAGCAAGCTGATGGTTTGCCTGGACACGCCAGCTAGTTTGGCCAGCTCTGTTTGATTCAGGCCATCGCGAGCCCGAAGCTCTTTTAGACGATTTTTTAGCATGTCTTTTTTCTCCTTTGTTCTTATCTTGATTTCATTGTAACACATCTTTTTCTTTTTGACAAGCATATTTGTCAAAAAGTTTAAGATTTTTGTCATTTTGCAAAATAAAAAGGTCAGGAATGGTTTCCTGACCAGGTTATCTGTCATTAAAATCCTAATTTTTCAAAGATTTCTGAGAAGTTTTGGCTAATAGCATCAAGTGACACTTGAACTTCTTCTCGAGTTTGGTTGTTCTTAACCGTCACTTGTCCGCTTTCAACTTCACTCTCGCCTAGAGTAATAAGAGTCTTAGCCGCAAAGACATCGGCGGACTTGAACTGAGCTTTGAGCTTCCGGTTAAGGTAGTCACGCTCTGCTTTGAATCCTTGTTGGCGAAGGGCTTGTACCAATTCCAAGGCCTTAACATTTGCGCCTTCTCCCAAGACTGCGATATAGACATCTAGAGCGTTTTCGATAGGGAGGGCCACACCTTGCTTTTCAAGGATAAGAAGCAGACGCTCTACACCAAGTCCAAAGCCAAAGCCTGCAGTTTCAGGACCACCAAAGTAGGCAACCAAACCATCGTAACGACCACCCGCACAGACTGTCAAATCATTGCCCTCAATCTCAGTGATAAACTCGAAAATCGTGTGGTTGTAGTAGTCCAAACCACGTACCATATTGGTATCGATGATATAGTCTACACCCAGATTTTCCAACATCTGACGCACGGCATCAAAATGAGCTTGGCTTTCTTCATCAAGGAAGTCCAAGATAGACGGCGCATTCTCTACTGCTACCTTGTCTTCTTTTTCCTTAGAGTCCAAGACACGGAGAGGATTTTCCTCCAAACGACGTTGGCTATCCTTAGACAAGGTCTCCTTGAGCGGTGTCAAATAGTCAATCAAGGCCTGACGGTAAGCCGCACGGCTCTCAGGATTTCCAAGAGTGTTGAGGTGTAATTTGACACCTTGGATGCCGATTTCTTTCAAGAAATGAGCTGCCATAGCGATGGTTTCCACATCGGTAGCTGGATTGCTTGAGCCAAAACACTCAACACCAATCTGGTGGAACTGACGCAAACGACCTGCCTGTGGACGCTCATAGCGGAACATAGGGCCCATGTAGTAAAATTTGCTTGGCTTTTGCACTTCTGGAGCGAAGAGTTTATTTTCCACATAGGAACGGACAACTGGCGCAGTTCCTTCTGGACGGAGGGTGATATGACGGTCACCCTTGTCATAGAAATCATACATTTCCTTGGTTACGATATCCGTTGTATCTCCGACAGAGCGGCTGATGACCTCGTAGTGCTCAAAAATAGGCGTGCGCACTTCTGCATAGTTATAGCGCTTGAAAATTTCACGGGCAAAGCCCTCAACGTACTGCCATTTAGCAGACTCAGCAGGTAAAATATCCTGCGTTCCTTTTGGTTTTTGTAATTTCATAGGGAATCCTCTTTAAACTTAATAGTCTTATTTTACCATAAATAGAGGGATTAAAACAGTGAGAGTAGGAATTCTCAAGAGAGTCTTTTCAGAAAATTCATCAAAAACTTGCTAAATTGTCAGAATTATGAGAAAATAGAGGATATTTATCACGTGGAGGGACTGTTATGAGAGACGATATCAAAATCAATGACCGCGCTTTGGCCTTGCAAGATCAAATTATCGATAAACTAGAGAAGGTTTTTGATACAGATGTGGAATTGGATGTTTACAATCTAGGATTGATTTATGAGATCAATCTGGACGAAACAGGTCTCTGCAAGATCGTCATGACCTTCACTGATACTGCCTGTGATTGCGCCGAAAGCCTGCCTATCGAAATCGTCGCAGGTCTGAAACAAATCGAGGGTATCGAAGATGTCAAGGTTGAAGTTACCTGGTCTCCCGCTTGGAAGATTACACGAATTAGTCGCTACGGCCGTATTGCCCTTGGGCTACCGCCTCGTTAATACTCTTCAAAATCAAATTCAAACCACGTCAGCTTTATCTCCAACCTCAAAGCTGTGCTTTGAGCAACCTGCGCCTAGCTTTCTAGTTTGCTCTTTGATTTTTATTAAGTATAAGCAGGCAAATCACTTTTGAGGATTAAAAAAAGCAAGCCGAAGTTGGCTTGCTTTTCTTGTTTATTTTTTACCTGACTTGTCCATATTCCAGAAGTCTGTCACGGCTCCACGAGAAGCGGATGATACGATATGGGCGTATTTACCGAGGACACCACGGCTGTAAAGTGGTGGCAAGGTTGTTTCTGCCTTGCGTTTTTCAAGTTCTTCTTCGGATACGGCCATGGAAATTTCTTTGGTATCTTGGTCAACTGTAACGATATCGCCTGTACGAAGGTAAGCAATTGGTCCACCATCCTGAGCTTCAGGTGCGATATGTCCAACAACCAGACCATAAGTACCACCAGAGAAACGGCCATCCGTCAAGAGGGCAACCTTGTCTCCTTGACCTTTACCAACGATCATGGATGAAAGGGACAGCATCTCAGGCATACCAGGACCACCCTTAGGTCCCACGAAACGAACAACGACTACATCGCCATCAACGATTTCGTCTGTCAAGACAGCCTGGATAGCATCTTCTTCTGAGTCAAAGACCTTAGCCGGTCCAACGTGACGACGCACTTTAACACCTGATACTTTAGCAACCGCACCGTCAGGGGCAAGGTTCCCGTTCAAGATAATAAGCGGACCATCTGCACGTTTTGGATTTTCAAGTGGCATGATGACTTTTTGACCTGGTGTGAGGTCTGCAAAGTCGGCCAAGTTTTCAGCGACTGTCTTACCAGTACATGTGATGCGGTCGCCATGAAGGAAACCATTCGCCAAGAGGTATTTCATAACCGCAGGCACACCACCGACTTCGTAGAGGTCTTGGAAGACATACTGACCAGATGGTTTCAAGTCGGCCAAGTGAGGCACACGTTCTTGGATTGTATTGAAGTCCTCAAGTGACAAGTCAACATTAGCCGCATGGGCAATGGCAAGCAAGTGAAGAGTAGCATTTGTAGAACCACCGAGAGCCATGGTTACAGTGATGGCATCTTCAAAGGCTTCACGAGTCAAGATATCGGATGGTTTGAGACCAAGCTCCAGCATCTTGACAACAGCACGTCCTGCTGCTTCGATATCTTCTTTCTTGTCAGCTGATTCAGCTGGGTGAGATGAAGACCCTGGCAAACTCATCCCTAGAACTTCGATAGCGGTCGCCATGGTATTAGCAGTATACATACCACCACAGCCACCAGGCCCAGGGCAGGCATTACATTCGAGACGTTTCACGTCCTCAGCTGTCATATCACCGTGATTCCATTTCCCAATCCCTTCAAATACAGAAACCAAGTCGATGTCTTTACCATCTAACTTTCCGGGCGCAATGGTACCACCATAGGCGAAAATAGCTGGAATATCCATATTAGCAATGGCAATCATGGAACCAGGCATATTCTTGTCACAGCCACCGATAGCAACAAAGGCATCGACGTTGTGCCCCCCCATAGCCGCTTCGATAGAATCCGCAATAATATCACGAGATGTTAGAGAGAAGCGCATACCAGGCGTTCCCATGGCAATCCCGTCCGCTACGGTAATAGTACCAAACTGAACAGGCCAAGCACCTGCAGATTTGACACCTTCTTTAGCCAATTTCCCAAAATCATGCAAGTGAATATTACATGGTGTATTTTCCGCCCAAGTCGAAATCACTCCCACAATCGGTGTTTCAAAGTCCTTATCTGTCATACCAGTCGCACGCAGCATGGCACGGTTTGGTGATTTAACCATGCTGTCATAAATGCTACTGCGGTGACGTTTATCTAATTCAGTCATCTTATCCCTCCCATTTCAGTTTTTACTATTATAGCACATTTCAAAAGCAATGAACAGAAGAAAATTCTTGAATTTTCAGAAAATTCCGATTAACAACTTCTAATTTTTTCATCTTTTTTTGTCAAGTAACTTTACTTTACAAAAAAAATGTGTTATCCTAGTATGGTTGATGAAAATCACTAGATTGAATCGAATATAAATACCTAAAGGAGAAATCAAAATGGCAGTACCTGCACGTCGCACTTCAAAAGCGAAGAAAAACAAACGTCGTACACACTACAAAGTAACAGCTCCATCTGTAAACTTTGACGAAACTACTGGAGATTACTCACGTTCTCACCGTGTATCACTTAAAGGATACTACAAAGGACGTAAAATCGCTAAAGCTGCATCAGCTGAATAATAGAAGGGAGATACCATGCGCGTAAATATTACACTTGAACACAAAGAATCTGGTGAACGCTTGTACCTTACTTCTAAAAACAAACGTAACACTCCAGACCGTCTTCAATTGAAGAAATACTCACCAAAACTTCGCAAACACGTTGTGTTTACAGAAGTGAAATAGGGATTCACTACATGTCAACAGACGTGAGAAACCTTGATTCTAAGCAATTTTTGAAATTTTAAATTTTATTACATTGCAAGATAAATCAACCGAATCAGTATTCTTATTTCACTACCTTTTTTGAAATAAGAATACTGATTCGGACAATTAAAAGCAAGAGAAGGAGCTTCATCATGAGATGAAGCTCCTTTTTATTGTACTCTCATTCCTAAAAATACTAGAAATTGCGTCGTCTTTTCTAAACTTTGTGGAATCCCAAACGCAGGCTAAAACCAGACTTCGTTTTTATTTTTTCTGTGGTTTCATCATCGTATTGTCAATTTCATCATTTTCAAAAAAATAAAAAATAAAAATCAGAACAACCATCAAAACACTCGAAACTAGGAAAAATAACGTTGATGACCAAAACAAAATGCTCAATATTTTTACATCAAGACCGTTTGATAAAAATAATCTATAAAAAGCACATACAATGATATTTACCATACCAACAGCAAATGGAACTATAATTGAGAGTATTAATTGTAACTTTGCTCTTTTTGTCTCAAATATTGTTTTCATAATCGCCGTAGATTTTGAAATTGAAGCAAGTATACCTAACATAGCTCCTAAAAAACCTGTCATTATTGAAGAAAAGTTAAGCACATCTCCGACAAAATCATTTATATTCAATTTTACTAAACAACGAGAGAGTGGAATACTTACTAGGATAATTAATATTGCACTTACACCGTAGAAAATCCAAAATCTTTTTTGTTTTATTGCTTTCATTTATTTCTTAAAACCTTACTCTTTACTTTTGTATATCTTACTGACATTTCAGAAAATACTGAAGCTGGGTTCAACGTTCTATTCTCATCATACTGAAAATGAATTACTTCCATCAATTTATTTGAAATCAAATCAACTGTTTCAATTTTTTCATCAAGATTTCGTCCTCTAACATGTAATTTTTTGACACCATCTCTATTAATAGACATAATCTCATTAACAATGCTGTCTGGTAAATACTCTCCTTTACTACCTGTCTCTTTTTTTGCAGTCAATGAAATTTCAACATCAAATAAATTTGAATCTTTACTTGAAGATATAGCATTTTTTATAGCTGAGATTAAATCAAAATTATCACTCGGTGAACTCTTTTCCTCCATTTTGATAGCTACATGTTTATATCCCTTGAAACTCTTTGCAATGCTTTCTGCATCTGCTTGTATAATAATCGGAAGTCTTATATCACAACTAGAATAGTCTAATTTTTCTAGCAATGCACTTAAAAAAGATTCAAACTTATTGGTACTGATTGAATTTCGGTTAACTTGAAGCATAAATATCGCATTTTCATAATCATACAATGCTGACATTTTTTCTCCTAGAAACTCATCCTCAGCCAATCCCAATTCTTGAGATTCCCCAAATAATTTTGTTTTACTTGGAAAATTGAAATCCCTTAACTCTTCTATAACTAGATGATAATAAGGCTCCGAATAATTAGGTCGGTTTAATTGCTCTAATTTATATTTATCTCCAGCAATCTCAAATGTATATCTTTCATTTAAGTTTGCTTTATAAGTTTTAGCGACTTCATCAAAAACTTCGGATAAATCAATTGTTTGTCCATTATTCACAACTTGATGAAAGTAGAATCTCACCTGCTTAGATTTAACCATTTGTACCTCTTTTTATTTCACACGAAAATTTATTTTGCCACAACTTCTTTTGTTGCTTCAATTTGTTTATCAGCGTACAAGACGACATCTTTAATAGCTAATTTTTTAATCGCCTGCACCAAGGTTGCCATATAATCAAAATTAATTTCACCTTGTTCATTAACTGGTAATTTTATCAGTTTATCCTTAACTACGTTCCAACCACCTAATTTGTTTTTATAAGAGTAAATTGGTAGATCTGTAACCTTATTGATACTTGGAACCATAAAGAGATAGTCATTCGGTCTTAGTTGCTTATCCGAACCAATCCAATCAATAGCATAAGCGTCAGACAAAACAGTAAATTCTTGTGATTGGAAGTAAGCTCTGTACACATCGCTGTTAGACGGGATAGAGATAACATTTTGTAAAACTGTTGCTCCTTCTTTAGGAACATAGTAGTTTAACCCTTGATTCATAAAACTAGAGGTCAAGGCTGGTAAGCTGTACTCCCCTTGTGGCTCTTTTGGTAATTCTTTTGCTTTATGAGGTAATTTCTTAGTTTTAACTCTATCAAATAAATCACCCATGCGAAACTCTTGCCATTCTTGGGTATCAAATGCCTCTAAAGCGTCTTCTTCCTCTTGGGTCAATTGATAATCTTTAAAACCACTTACTAATAGATACGCCTCGAGCGTCTCGATGCGTTCCGCCTCGAGCGCTTTGATGTAACTTTCCATATATGAAAATGCTATTTTATTATTAAGGGTTGGAAATGAAACAAAATCATTTTGAATTTTTTGTTTTGAAATTGAGTTTCCCCAAATGTATAAAGGTTTTAAGGATTTATACAAAGCAGAAACCATATAAAGCTGAATTGGTTTCGTCCTATGTATTTCATCTTTGAAATACAGTGCCAAGTTATGACTATCATTTGAAAAATAATCTTTTTCTTGATAAGAAATAACAAGTGTTTTCCCACCAATAAATATAGAATTTCCCTCATCAATCATTTCTTTATCATATGATATAAAAGTTGATACAGAGTTATTATTCTGAGTTGCTGTCAAATACGGAACAGAACCACTATTTTCAGTTATCCAAGAGCTCAAGATATTATGAGTATTTTTCACTTCAAAAATATCTACTATCCGATACTTTTTCCACACGCCCCCACCATCTTCAAATTCTTTATTAAGTTCTTGAAGTTGAGGGCCTATGATTTTTTTGAGTTATCTTCTCCTCTATTCTGGATTAGCTGAGCGACCTCCCATGTTAGATAATCAGATATAGTTTTTCTAAAATCATCTATGGTAGGTATGGTATTTAACTGAACATGATGGTCAAAATTCCAGTCTTCACCGTGTTTTTCACCAGATAGAGCAATAGCATCTTCAATATACTCTTTTTCTGTAAAAATGTTTAACTCATCTTTACCAAATTTAACGAGATTAACCACCTCTTCATAGCGTCCTATTGCATTATCGATATCTTGTAAGTTAGTGCTAGCTTTTGATTTCTTACGATTTGAACGCTTATAACCATCATTGCGTAAATCAATAAACTTCACTCGCTGTTTGACTTCATGCTTTTCTCCTACCTTAAAAACATAGATGGAAGTTTGTACGCTAGATTTACCAATAAAAATATCCATCGGCATTTTGATTGACGCTAAAAGCGTATTCTGTTCTAAAATCTTCTGATTTATTTCCTTGGCTTTTCCTGCACCTGCCGAATCTTGGATTATGATAGAGGCGTAACCCCCTTTCATCATGGACAAGGCACGCTTGACAAAATTCATACCATTTCCCGTTTCAGAGTAAGGAGGATTCAAAAGGAAAACATCTGCTGGAAAATGTTCATTATCTTTACCATAGCCATATTTCCCATCAAATTTTCTCAAACTATCATCTTGTAGGATATTACTTGAACCATCCCCCATCAAAATCATATTCAGAACAGCTAACATGTATATTTCTGGAAGAATTTCAATTCCGAGAATTTGTTCCGCCTTAATTTTTTCTTCCTTTTCTCTGAGTTCATCAGGGCTTGCGATTTCCTTTTTAGCGTCATCTAACATCAGATTCATAGCAGCCACTAAAAGACCACCTGACCCAGTCGCAAAGTCCCAGACATAGGAATCCTTGTTTACTCGTGCTAATTTCGCCATAAGAAGCGCCACGTATCGAGGAGTTAAAACTACATCATTCTGGTCATCACCTGCAAAACTCAACCATCTAAACATGACATTAAAGAGCTTTCCTGTAAAGTCTGTATCCACTCCGATTTTGTAAAAATAACCTAAGTCATCAATCACTTCTGTAAAGATTTCTTTAAGAAGTGATACCCCGTTTCTTGGATCTGAAAAGCTAGGTTCAAGAATTGTAGGCTCTAAATGACGCAAGATTTGTTTTTGTTTGTCTCGTGGTAGATTCTTTTCTTTCAGAAATGCCTTGATTTTACGAATTAAAATATCTCCGTCTGTGTTATCTTCTTCTCTAGAAGATTTCAAGTCTGCTGGTTCTAAGGGTTTAACTTCACCTGCAACCCCTAAATTTGCCATGATGCTGGCGGCCACTAAGTGGATACGTGCTAAGGAACTTATATTCTTTTGCTTATTAAAAAGGCTTTCGTTTATCTTTGTTAAAGCGTCTTCAATTCTATCTTCACGCTTTTGATGAATCAAACGTAATTCATCTTCTGACAGTTGTAGCTCTTTGACCTTTTCTGTAAACTCATCAAAATTTTCAGGTTTTAAGAAAGATAAATCTGAATACTCGCTAACTTTTTGACCAATACCATAGTTAGACTTAGAAACATAGTAAACCCCAAAACGAGTTTCAAGGTTGCCTGCCTCGTCTTCATCACCCGTAATCCCAATGGCAATGACATCTGTATAACTAGAATATTGAAGAATGGCATTGGCATAGTGAACTGCTCCATTCACCGCATAGCCGTTGATATTAGTATAATTTGGTTCCCCTTTTTCTTTACCGCTTGTTCTCGTATTTGCGACATGGCCTTCTTTATCTAGCTTTTCAAGTTTATTACTTCCCCATTTCAATTCAATCATAATAGGGTAATAGTCTAATTTGCTATCTGTCAATAATAGTTTAACATCAACCAGATTCGCTCCCTCACCACCTGTTTTTGAGGGAGCTTTTAACAAGGCTTTGTCAATCTCAGGATTGACACTTTCATTTTGTGTCACGAACTCTATGCCATAAGATGTTAGCCATTTTTCAACTTCACGTTGAATCTTTACTTCTTTACTCTGTTTCGTTGTCATTAGTTCTTTCCATTTTGATTTTTAATTATTTTCTACACCACATAATTATATCACATTTCACTCTCTTCCCTTAGTTTGTTCCAAGTTTCATTTCTACTTTTATGTGTGTCATATAAAAATTTTATGTAATCCTGTCCAGCTTTAATGATACCATGCTGAAATTTTAACTCTGTTTCAAGAATTTTGTCTTCTCTATAAGGAGTATAGACCGTATTATATAATAGTTCTTCCTTTATTTAAGAGCATTGTAGCGTATTAAACGGCGTTTTAAAAGTTTGACAAATAAAATCTAATTTTTGGGGTGCAGTTCATTCATCAAAGATGATTTTTATTTTAATAATACTGCACTTCAATTCCATCCATAATTTCTACTAAAGTGTTATCGTCAATTTTTAGAGAAATCAGATCAATGAATGATGATACCTAGTATTCCTTATCTCCAATCACCACTACAATATCATGAACAGAATTAGGAAAAATCCCACATACTTGACCATTATAATCAAAAGAGGCGTCCCAACCATTGTCATATAACTCTTGTAAATCATCTAATATTGCCATATAAACTAAATCCTTTTCCATAGTGTTTTCTTTCAAATAAGGCAGGTAAAAGCACCTAAATTGTTCTAAGTCCTATGAGATTGTTTTAATCGAGACAATCTCACTCTCAAAGAGAGAAATTTCAGTAGCTTCATCTGGACTAGGATTAGCAATGAGAATAGTGATTTCATCTTGCTCATCATTGTCCATTTCGTCAACAAAGTCTATGACACGTCCCTTGATTATCTTATCGCAATTAGTAACTATCTGAACCCTTGATCGAAGATACTTCCAAAGCTGTTTACTCATTTATTTTCCTCTCTGCTATTTTTTCGATAGTTCTTATACTTTTTATAGTTAGTCGATAAAATCGCCTAGGTTGAACTAAGCACTAATAATTTTGATTTTCTTGATAATATCTTCAGGATATGAGCGATCACCTATGACTAATTCGTCAGGACCATCTAAATCATAACCATCAAACCAATCAACCACCCTGCCCTTGATGGAAGTCCCATCTTCTAAAATAAGGCGAACATTTTTATCAACACATTCCCATAGTTTCATTGAGTTCCTTCTCTCTAACAGCGGAACAATATGACCCAATATTAGTTATTTACTAATGGCTTTTAGTTCCTGTTAAAAGCATTATAGCATACCTTGTTTGCTAAAGTACTACAGATACTCCATTAGACTAGCTTACTACTTTATTTTCCTTGTAAAATGTCGTATGCTATAGCATGCAAAGGAACCGACTATCACCAATGGGTGGGCATTAAATATACTTGCGTCAATTCATTTTTTCGATTATAATCTATTTAATGAATAGAGGTTTTCCATCTCCCCTTGAAACAGATCTTTCTGCGGTAGGAGGTGGGACGCCTCTATTTGTTTTTTAAGTCAAAATGATGTAAAATTAATTCAAGAAAGAAGTGTGGTTTTCCCGCCTAAAAGCTCTATAGCTGTGGGAGGGTCACGCTTCTTTTTACCTCTCAAAAGAGAACGCAAAAAAAGCAGTCTCATTCTATGAAACTGCACTAAAAAGTTTAGAACTGAACAAATAACTGAACAAACCCAGAAATCAACGGTTTAAGATAAAGCAAAAAGCCCACTGTTGTAGGCTTTCTGTAAGATATTTCTTAAAATTAAAGCATTTTGTTGTATAGCAAAAAGTAGACAGGGCTAGATTTCTTTAGACACTCCTAACCCTTGATACATAAGGTTTTACAGGGAATTTAGTTTTATTCTGTATTCTTAGGTTTTCTTTCTATCTAAGCAAAAAACTAAGCAAAAAGGAGCTTTTTCAGCTCTACCAATCAATGAGTTCAGCAGGCAAGAAACTAGCACGGTCAAACGTGCTTTTTTATTGTTGTTTGCTGATAAGTATATTATACCCTGAAGCACGTGGTTTATAAAATTATGACCTCACAAAAGCCCTCAGATTTGTTTCTGAGGGCTTGTAGTTTATCCATGGTGTTTTAGTTGTCCAGTACGAAACAAAGCAAAAGAGGGGGCGAATATGAAGCCTGCGCCTACTTATACACTTCTAACTCTCCTTTCTGGTGGAATATGTAGGAACTTTTCAGACCCAGAGAGCATTTTTTAGCTTTTCTCCGACTGGCGGGATGTGTAAGAACTTGTTAGTACCTGACAATATTTTATGAGCTTTTCAACAACTGGCGATATATGTCCATAATTGTCCATGTTCTCTCGCTTAAATCTCAATATTTCTTAACAAAACACCACCACGATAACTTTTAGCAAAGTCTAGCAGTATCTCAGCCTTGAGGCGTTCATATTCAGCTTTATCAATCTCTAGTGTCTCATATAACTGCCATAGCTTTAATCTCTCTCCTGCTCGTCTTGTAAAGAGATTGGCGAATATCTCACGCCTTACATCGTCCAGGTTGTCCCTGTAATCCTCAATCACGCGCACCAATTCCAGCGCTTTGGATTCAAATGCTCCGTCTTGACCGTATAGGCTCAATTTAACCAGTGAGTGGTAGCTTTTTAAAAATCTGTAGGCCTGCTTTGTTGTCTCTTCTTTATCGATTGGCATTTTTCACCTTGGCCAAGTTCTCAATGGCTTTTTTTCTAATTCTGTAAATCTGTACTTTGCTAAAATTTAGATCATTGCAGATTTTAACCATAGGTAAATTATTAAAGTATATCATTACCAACACTAGCCATTCCTCTATTTCTTCTAACTGGTTTATCATGTCCATGGCTTCAATACGTTCGCTAATAATAGCTTGTATTTGCTTCGCTATCTTATCTCTTAATTCCAAAGTTTCAAGCAGTTTATTTTCAGCGTTATTATTTTTACTTGTAGTAACTCGTATTTGAGATTGGTTAGTTCCTGCAAGCAGTCCACTTTCTAAACTCTGGTACTTTAGTTGCAGTCGCTGGATAAGATCGTTCCCTTTCTTTACTCTTTTTAGTTGTTTCTCTATTTCTTTAATGGTCAAGTTGATACTCCTTCATGTTATAATAGTTTTAAGGAATAATTTATAAAGGAGTCAGCCCTGTGCTGGCTTTTTTTCGTTTTCTCGATGTTCGTTCGTGGTTCAAGGCTTGATCTGTTTCCCGTGAGAAAAAATGTATAATGACGGTGTGAAGTTCATAGAAGCGCGTGGGTGGAGGAGATACCCCCCACTATGTTATAAAATTGGATAATTGAGTAGTAGCTTTATCGGTCAAAAAATCAAGCTAAACACCTAGTAATACTACATTCTACCAACTTCAAAAACATTTCAAAAAGGGAATTTTCTGCACAAAAGAGGGCGGCGTTCTTTTCCTCTAGCAAAATATACCCCCGTCTAAAAATAAAGGGGGTATCTCTGCCTCCTGTCTCGCCTTCATGCCTGCTTAGTATCTTGTAATTGACTGTTGTAACTATAACGCTAAACAATATTTATATCATTTTTTCTAACCATGATCTTTATTTAGATTTGTTTGGAAATGTTCCAAAAAACTACTTCAAATTACTCAATCCATTCAGCCAAAATCTATCCCCTTTTCTGGTGTAGTTAACAAACTTTTGATAATGCTTGTAATATCGTTTCTGTTTCATGTATTTTGGTCTTTCTGGGAAACTATCAAACATATATCCACCACGTCTAGGACTCCAGTTTGGTTCTACCTTTCTAGCTTCTCTCAGCGCTCTCTCCCAATAGTATTGGCAATCTGTCTTACTTCGGTTCAGTGTTTGCTTGTGTATTTTCTGGCATGATCCGCAACCATACAGCAAAAGTCTCTTATAGAGTTTTCTGCAACGATTGCCACAAATAGGACAGATAAAGAAATATCGATTACCTCCCTTGGTTCCTGGTATTCTTGCTAAATCAAAATGATCACGTTCAAAGGTGATATAAAGGTTATCTAAGTCTATTTCTAGTTTTCTACCGTCTAACTCAGCTATACCATGACTGATATTCTTGTTTTTCATTGGCTTTATAAATGTCTCTATGGTTATTGATTTTATAACTTCCATTCGTTCAAAAATCCCCCTATATAGAAAAACCCAAATCTATTGCCTAAATGCTAAAAGGGGATTGCTCCCCTCTCTGTGTTTTATTTACCAGAATAACCTGCAAGGCCTTTATATCCGCCTTCTACGTCCAACTTTTGGAGTAGGCTAATACTTTCATCGCCCAGCATTTCCAACGTACCAAAAGCGGTCATAGAGTCCATAGAGATAGGTTTATCAGAAAGCAAGCGATCAGCATAGTCTAATAGTTCCAGCTCGTAGTTTGTGACCTTATTCAGCAAACTCTCAAAATCCTCCGACTCTTTGAGTTGAAGCACGCGCTCCTGTTTATAACGTTCTTCAAATGCTTCAAGCTCCTCTGGTTGATTGTAATAGTCTTTGAAACTGTCACAAATGCGCTTGAAGGTCTTGTTTAGCTTGTTATCCTCCACATACTCAGCGACCAGCGTTCCCTTATCCTTGTAAGTCAATGAAATTGTAGGCTGGCAATATGTTCCAGTCATATATCCCAGTAGCGCGTGACCTGCTACCATAGCAGTATCTAGGTCTTTAAAATCGTAAGTGAAATTGAATGTTTTTGCTTTGTCAGAAAATGTTTTTAATGTCATGTTGTTTCTCCTATTCTTATTTTAAGGTAAATTATGTAATTTTTGCAATCTGTTGACCTTCTTTGGTGTTTTGTTGACCTTCTAGGTAACACGGTTCAGCTATACTCCCCCAAGGGGTTAGGTCACTTTGTTACCATGTTGACCTTCTTTTGAAGTCCTTGCCCTTATATATAAAATATATCTATTTCATTTACATTCTTGTTTTTAAAAAGAAGGTAACAAGGTCAACATAAGGGCTATAATACTAGTACTATCAAGGGTTTAGGATGTTGACCTTCTTTAAAAAAAGGTCAACAAGAAGGTCAACATATTTCGTAAAAAACCAGGCATATCAATAGTTTAAAGCATCCTAAGAAGGTCAACATTATTCTTTTTTAGTTATAGCGTGATTCACTCGACCCAGTTTAGGTCTTTCAAACTCCAACGGATCTAGTTTGTCAAAATCTTCAAATCTAACACGAGCTTTTTTTAGTTGATACTTATTAGGTGTTAACTGTTGTAAGTGTCTTATCGTTTCTTTTCCTGCCCCATAAATATTAGGCTTGGCTATCCCCATGTCCTCAGCATAATGCTTTAGTGATCTGGTCAGTATAAAAACGGGTACTACATCCAGCTCATGCCAACCTTTTTCCATGTATTCATGCTTAACCCATGAAAGTAAGTAGTCATTATCCTCTTGGTATTCTTCTAGCAGGTCTTTGACTGATTGAGGTTCGATAAAGTGAGTAAATGGCTCTTGATTGATAGCTTTGTATAGGGCATATTCTAGGACTTCCTTATTTGCTAAAAACTCATTTTTTATCCAAGGCTTTTCCTTTGCCCCGTTAAAGTCAGCATTGAAAGGTACGATCATAATTCTACGATACCAGCCTTTTGTCTTGTTGCCACCATTGGGGATATAGTTGCCTGAAAAGATATTGAATAGCTTAAAGGTAGCTTCAAAAGCTGGCCGACCTTTTGGATTGACTAGCACGGTGTCCCCACTAGTGATACTCATTAAATCAGACGGATTTTTCAAGTATTCGTTAGGCGCTTCGTCTCCAATATTACAAACCTTACCTACCAAGGTCTCCAAGTTATGCTTTTCTCCGAACTGTGCAGGCTTTAAGGCTGATATATTGCTTTCCCCTATCAGATTGATAAGGAAGCGCTGAAATGTCCCTTTACCATTATTACCGTCCCCGTAGAAGATAGCAAACTTATTTCGGGTATGGTTAGGGTTAATAGCTTCAAGGATAATCTGCCAAAACAGTGTTACCAGTTCACTATCATTACAAGCGATTGAGTTTAGCCAATCATCAAAAGTTTTGCCCTCTCTATCTGTTGGGACTCGTTTAGGCGCGTGGTAGGCCGTGCTTATCTTACTTGTAATTACATACTTAGGACTAAAGGGGAGTAGTTCCTTAGTTTCTAAGTTGATAATTCCGTTATGTACGGGAATGAGGTTGGAACTTTCTAAAGGCTTTTGTATCTTTGTCAATGTTCTAACCATTAACTTAATCTGAGGCCACTCTCTGGGTTTAATTCTCACGTCAAAAGTTTTACATAAAAGATTGAAAAGATCATTACTAGCGGTATAGATACCCTCGTCTAAATCATAGATATAGAGTAGGCTATAATCAGGAACATTGCTCTTACTGATAAAAGTAAATATGACAATCTCGCTTAAAATTTTAGCGACTGTGAAGGTTTGGGGCATAGCGACCTTTTCGGTAACGTCCCCTGTGGACTCGTTTACTTTAGTTTCGGTATGTTCTGCCCGCCATTCTTCACCAGCTTTAAAGATACGATTTTCTAATTCCTTCATAGTTCTAGGAGGCTGTTCTTGTTCTCTCACCTCCAAGATTTCACTTTTTAGGTTTTCTAATTCTTCTAGTTCTATGGTTCTACCCTCTCTTTCTGTATTCTGCCCGTGCTATGCTACTGAATGTACGATCTAGTTCCTCGATTGGTAAAGGTTCAGCAGTCACGCTATTGGCTATCTTTGTAAGTTCGTAGGCGGTCTCTAGATCACAATCAACCCACTTGTTAAAGAGCAAGCCTACAAAGCGGGTCACTGCCACGTTACGCCCTCCCTTGTCTCCAAATCCGTTGAAAAGCGTGTCAATAATTCTCATGGTCATCGATCTCTGGCCACTCGTTCTGGGTGTGGATTTTCCAGTATTTTCTTGCTTCGCTCTTGGTTCAACCTTGGGGACTGGATAATCTAGGCCATGCTCTACAATTTTTTGATAGTCCGCTGGGTCTCCTGTTGTGACTGGTAGTCCTTGGAGTTGTGACCAGGTTAGACTAGCTATGTCAAAGGGTAGTCCAATCTTGTCAGCAATCTCTTTTACTACCTGCTTATAGGTTGTCTCTTTCATCACGTTTTTAGGCTTCACCACAAGACGAAAACGGGGCTTTTCTGGGCTATGTTTGATAGTCGGGTATAAGATATAGGAATAGCCAAACAAAGCACTAGAAACGGCGTTTATGAAGCCCTCAGACGTCCCTTGTATATCGTCATAATCAAGGAAAATCAAATCCCGATAGATTAGGCTGGAATTGTTTCGCTTGTAACTGCCATTCTTTTCTGGTGTTACTTTCCCACTGATACAGTAAGGCGCTTGTGTACGTTTGAAGTCTTCGATATTTACCTCTTCAGGGACTACCAAAGGCTTAAAACGTTCAATATATTCAAACGACCCAATCTTATCAAATGGATAGACAAGATTATTTTGAAAGCCTTTAGCCTCGTAAATTGTCATACTATCTCCCCTTTTTGCGCTTCTTTTTTAACTTCTTCAGTAGCTTTTGTTCTTTAACCTGTTCCAAAGATTTCCCACGGTACTTATACAATTTAATGTCATGATAATGCCCTCTACCTTGTGCTGGGTGTGTGTTATATCTAGCCATTCTCCACCCCCAGAAACTTCCAGATGTCAGAAATTCTATAATAGATTTTCCTAGTATCTTCTAGTGGGGGCTGGTATCGTCTTAGCCCAGCATTTTCCCACTTTTGGAGTGTCTTGTACTTTATATCTAGCTCGTCCATGGCTTCCTGAGCTGAGATTAAACCTGTCAGTCGTGGCTTGTGTATATCACGCGCCTCCAGGTATTTTTCTACAAGGTTTAAAACACCATGGGCTAACTCGTTTTCGCTTTCTTTGCTTAAACTAAACATAGTCTTCTGCCCCCTTCAGTAGTAGCTTGTAGCTCTCTAAATCGGCATTCAAAAGGACAGTCAGACGCTTCTGCTCCTCTTGTACTTGGTTATAGAATGCCTTTGCTCCGTCTAGTAGCTCCTCTTTGTTAGCTGGGATAAAGTAGCCTCTGAAAGCCCCATGACGTACCCCAACGATAGGAACGCCGTAGCGCGTGATCAGACGGCTGATAATGTCCTGGACGGTTCTTTCTGCTAGTTTAGTGATTAAGCTGATTTCAGCCCCAGTGATAGAGTTCTCAGCCCCTACCTTGATTAGTTTTAATACTCGCTTGTCATTCAGTGTTAAATTCATTCAATTCCTCCCCATACATTGACCCCTGCAAGTTGAATATAACGCCCATAATCAGGGCTTAAATCCTCGCTAGGTGTTTCTATTGTCTGTTTGCTTTCTCGCTCAATTTGGGCGCTTTTTTTGCGGTCTCGGTGGTTTAGATAAAGCAGTAAGCCAATCAATACCACAACAAAGACAATCGCCTGTGTGTTGCTTAAATCTAGTTCATTCATGCTATGACCTCGCTTGATAGCTCTTGATATAGTCCACTTGTTTTCTATGATCCATCTTCAGGTATTCGTCCACCTCTTCGGTGCTTACTTTACGATTTAAGAAGTCAACAATGAACTGAAAGAGGTTCGGGCGCTTCTCCTTGATTTCAGTCATTAGTTCATCAAATTCTGCTTGTGTCATTGTATCTAGGTCTAGTGTCATTGCATTGCCTCCTCAAACTTCTCTATAAGATAACCTTTATTCACTTTTTGAGTTCCATTTTTAGAGTTAAAAAGAATATCTTTTAAGGTTATAGTAGCCTCTAAATACTCCTTTTCAGCATGGTCTATATACGCCTGTTGCTCTGCTTCGTTGTCAAAAAAGTGCTTTGCTTGGCGTTTAAAAAATGCTTGGCGCATAGCGTCCATTTCAAAAATACCAGGGTGGAAAAACATTCCAGTAGCGCTTTTAGAAACGGCTTCGATTTTATGACTTTCATTCAATTCAGGAAGTTCAATCCAAAGTAAACGGGATAAATCTTCTTTGATTGATTTTGTCTGATTTGCCAATAAAGAAAGTCTTCTTAGGCCATTTTTTTCGCTAATTTCTCGCATTTCTACGCTAATTCTGTCTATACGTCTAGTTAAATTCTCGTATGTTGTTTCTGCCATGGTGTTTGCTCCTTTTTCTATGTTTGTGTAATTGCCCTTTCGGCCTTTTAATTGTCGTTTCCTATACATGATTAGCACCACTCCAAACGCTGGGCGATTGCCCAAAGTTGGCGAACTCTTGGAGTGATAACCAGTTTAAAGAGTTGGCGCTCTCCGTATGGTCAAAATGTCCTAAATATGCTATAATTTAGGTATAAATCTTTACTAAAACCCTTTTAATAATAGCTTGCCTGCGTTGTTAAATTCGTTTTAGTGTTAGTGTGAAAGGCTTTGCTGATTGGTCTCGGTAAGCCTTTTTTGTTTCAATCACGCGCATTTAGTGCGTGGTTTTTTATTTCTAAATACCATGGACTTGATTTCTTGATAACTCATATTCAAGCCAATCATGGCTATTACCATGTCCTCAAATGCCTGGTATTGCTCCAGCTCGTCACTGGTCAAGCTATCGATGCCATTATAGCCCCCACGTTCTTCCCTTAACTGCTTAGCGTTCCTGTCGGTTACTGCCTTTAGTAGTAAGTTGTTCATGGTGCTATGCGCGTGCTTGGGTTTTGCCTCCCATGTTTCTATACTGTCATGCAAGGTTTTTCTTTTTGGCTTTTCTAGCGCTCTCTGCATACGAAACTTAGAAAGTTCCTCACGCATTTCAAAGAATGCTTTGACTAGGTTTTTCTTAAATTCCTTGACGGGTTCTATATTTCGTAAGTAAGTGATCAGCAAGGTTGCTTGTTGCTCATTCAAAATATAGTCCCGTATATTTTGCCCACTCTTTGAAGGTGAAATTTTAAATTGCACCTTTCCGAATCTTTCAAAGTCCTCTCGGTGCTTATTCAGCAAAATCTTCAAATGTCTGTGCTTGATTTCTGCACACTCTGCCACAATACTGCTCAGCGTATACGGCTCTTTCTTACCGTCCATGTAGACTAGTTCCATTGGTTTGCTCCTTTCTATTCTTCTGGTGTCAGTAGCTCATCTAAGGTTACGCCCAGATATTTTGCAACTTTTAGCAAGGTTTCTGTTTCAGGGTTTTTGGTACGTTCATAGTACAAAGCTGTCAAAGTGGTTTTAGAAACACCCGTAGCTTCGTGAACGTCTGAAACTTTCTTGCGTTGCTTTGCTAAAATAATTCTAAGATTATTTTTCAAAGTTTTGCCCTCCTTGTTGTAATTTTATATTTACAACTTTGATGTCATTTTGTAAGTTGTTGTTTACAGTTTACAAAAAAACAAAATAACTGTCAAGTAATATTTACAAATCGTTGAAAAAAAAAACATCGTGATGTAAAATAGGTTAGTAAGGAGAATACCTATGATAAAAACAAACTTAAAAGAATTACTCGAAAAAAATAAACTGAGCATTAACAAATTATCAATGGAAACAGGCTTATCCCGCCCAACTCTAACCTCTCTCTTAAATAACGATAGTAAAGGAATTCAGTTCGATACACTCGAAACTCTTCTGGATTTCTTCAATATTCCTATTTCAGATTTTTTTACTATTACTGACAGAGAGATATTATTTTATTTTCAGGAAGTATTAAACTTTGATAACTTAGAAACAGTAGAAAATTCAACGATTCATAATAGTCAAAATGATGATGGTTCTGTAAATATAAAACCTAGTGAAGCTTTTTTATATAATTGCCAAGTGGTAGATCACCAAAACAAAACAAAACCGTTCTCTCTTATAGTGTCTCCGATAGAACAGGAAAAGAAATTGCTAATAGTAAACCTAGCTTTTTTTAGAGCTAATCAACAAAATAAAGCTGAAGATACTTCTGATATAAATAAATTTCTCTCAAGGCTCAATAATGAAGCGATTATAAATTTAATTCAAAGCGTTATATCAAATTGGTTAAAATATTACACAAAAATAAACGAACTTGATTTATTCTTAAATTCAATGGTATTTGTAGAGATTGTTGTTTTTGGGTTTAAAACCAGGATACCTGTAGTTGTTGATATTCATAAAGAGAATACAATTGTGAAACTGTCTTTTGAAACATATATAAAAAACTCACCTAGAGTTGGGGACGATGTCTTTAGTTCTAAAGTTTCTTTTATTAATGCAAAGGAAGACTAAACCCACGCGCCACAATGTCCAACAATCCTGAAGCGCGTGGAATTTACTTGGAAAATAAAAAAACGTTGATTTTACAATGTTTTTAACCTATTTAGAATTTACTTGGAAAATAAAAATTATGGAAGATAAAGATTTAAAAAAGTTATTAGAATTATTGAATAAATATGAAGATGAAATTATTGAATACAAAGTAAATAATAAAGATCATGAACGTATAGGTAAATATATATCAGCTTTAGCTAACTCAGCAGCCATGTTAAGTCAACAATTCGCATACTTAATTTGGGGAGTTGATGACGTTTCAAAAGAAATAGTTGGTACAAACTTCTACCCAAAAATTGAAAAACATGCAAAAGGAGAACCATTTATTACCTGGTTAGAAAGGATGCTTGATCCTCGTATCACAATTCGTTTTGAAGAATATGAAATCGAACAAAAACATGTTGTCGTTTTAGTCATCCACATGAATGCTGGTAGACCTGTCTCTTTTAGAGGTGATCGTTACATTAGAAGTGGATCTTCATTGAAAAACTTAAAGGATTATCCTGAAAAAGAAAGAGAGCTGTGGAAATCCTTTGAAGCACGATCGTTTGAAAAAGAATATGCAAAAACCGCATGTACATTTGAGGAAATCAAGGAATTACTTGATGTTAATTCCTATTTGAAGATGATGGGTTACCTTAAAGATTCAAAAGATGAAGAAATTATTTCTTATATGCTAGAAGATGGCATTTTAGAATCTTCTGGAACAACTTTCAATCTGACCAATATGGGAGCATTTACTTTCGCAAAAAATCTTAAAATTTTTGAAAATCTATCAGCTCATGCTTTACGAGTAATTAGATATGCTGGTGATAATAAATTGAGTGCAGTAGCCGATAATACAGCAAGTAAAGGAGCTGCCGTTGGTTTTGAAGGTTTGCTACAGTTTATCAATGGCCATTTACCTCGTAACCCCGAAACGTTAAAAAATAATGGACAAATTACTTCTGATACAGATTATCCTCCTCTGGTTATACGTGAAATAGTTGCAAATCAAATAGTTCATCAGGATTTTTCTGTAAAAGGTAGCTCACCAACAATTGAAATATTTGATAATAGAGTAGTATTCACAAATCCTGGATCCCCTCTTAATCGTCCCGAAAGATTACTTGATATGCCTCCTTACTCTCGAAATGAAGATTTAGCTGAACTTTTTCGAAAGATGCATTTAGTAGAGTCCCGTGGTAGCGGTATAGATAAGATTATCTTAACGCTGGAATTAAACCACTTACCTGCCCCAGATATAGCCGCTAAAGATAATTATACTGTTGTTACTTTACATCAACGACGAACCATTAAGGAAATGGGGAATAGAGAAAAAATAAATGCTATTTATTATCATTCTGCGTTACTCTACATTGAAGATAATTTTATGACAAATAGTACACTCCGAGAAAGATTCGGATTAACAAATAAACAATCGTCTATCGCTTCCAAACTTATTGCTCTTGCGTTAGAAAATGGTAAAATAAAAATTTATGACGAAAACGCTGGCAAAAAGAATATGCAGTATATTCCATACTGGGGCATGAGTTACAATAATAATTCCACTCAAACCTCCCTAAAATAAAAGTTAACAGGGGGATCTCACAACTTCCAACATGATCTAAACCACAAACTAAAACCTTTTTAATAATAGCTTGCCTGCTGATGAATTAGAAAGGTTTAAATCATGAAAATAACGCAACATATAAAACAAGATGGATCAATAGTATATCGCTCCAGCATCTATCTAGGGATTGACCAGATGACTGGGAAACAAGTTACAACAAAAATCACAGGACGAACCAAAAAAGAGGTTAAACAAAAAGCGCAAGACGCAATTATAGACTTTAAGATAAACGGATCCACTAGGTTTCAAGCCTCTACTATATCCACCTACGAGGAGCTGGCTAGACTATGGTGGGATAACCACAAGCATACAGTAAAGCCAAATAGTCAGGACGCTACTAGAAGGCTCCTAGAAGGTCATGTTTTGCCTCTCTTTGGCTCCTACAAGCTCGATAAGCTGACAACTCCACTCATTCAGTCCATTGTCAACAAACTAGCAGAAAAGACCAATAAAGGCGAACCTAGGGCTTATCTGCATTATGACAAAATCCACGCGCTTAACAAACGTATTCTTCAATATGGTGTCATTATGCAAGCTATCCCATTCAATCCAGCCCGTGAAGTCTTGCTACCTCGAAACAATCAAAAAGCAAACCGCCACAAGATCAAACATTTTGACAATCAGGAACTAAAAAAGTTCCTTGATTATCTTGATAGTCTAGATAGCAAGAAGTATCGCCATTTTTACGAGGTTACTTTATACAAGTTTCTACTGGCCACTGGTTGCCGTATCAATGAGGCTCTAGCGCTTAGCTGGTCAGATATTGACCTAGAAAATGCCATTGTCCACGTCACAAAGACTTTAAACTATAAGCAAGAAATCAATAGTCCAAAATCAAAGTCTAGTTATCGGGATATAGATATAGACCAAGCAACTGTTAGCATGCTGAAGCAGTACAAACGTAGACAAGTAAAAGAGGCTTGGCAACTTGGACGTACTGAAACGGTGGTCTTTTCTGATTTCATACATGAGTACCCCAATAATCGAACCTTACAAACCAGGTTGAGAACCCACTTCAAACATGCTGACGTTCCTAACATTGGTTTTCATGGTTTCCGCCATACTCACGCTAGTCTCTTGCTTAACTCTGGAATACCTTACAAGGAACTTCAGCACCGCCTAGGTCACTCGCAAATCAGCATGACCATGGATATATATAGCCACCTCTCAAAAGAGAACGCAAAAAAAGCCGTCTCATTCTTTGAAGCAGCCATGAAATCAATCTAGCAAATATCTAAGCAAACCCAGAAATCAACGTTTTAAGACAAAGCAAAAAGCCCACTGTTGTAGGCTTTCTGTAAGATATATCTTAAAATTAAAGCATTTTGTTGTAGAATTCAACGACAAGTGCTTCGTTGATTTCTGGGTTGATTTCGTCGCGTTCTGGCAAGCGAGTCAATGAACCTTCCAATTTTTCAGCGTCGAATGATACGAATGCTGGACGTCCAAGAGTTGCTTCAACAGCTTCAAGGATTGCTGGAACTTTCAATGATTTTTCACGAACTGAGATCACTTGACCTGGAGTTACGCGGTATGATGGGATATCAACGCGTTTTCCGTCAACAAGGATGTGACCATGGTTTACGAATTGACGAGCTTGACGACGAGTAGTCGCAAGACCAAGACGGTAAACAACGTTATCCAAACGACGTTCCAAAAGAAGCATGAAGTTGAAACCTAGGATTCCGCCTTTGATTTTTGTAGCTTGTACGAACAAGTTACGGAATTGTTTTTCACCTACACCGTAAGTGAAACGAAGTTTTTGTTTTTCAGCCAATTGCAAACCGTATTCTGACAATTTAGAACGGTTGTTTGGTCCGTGTTGTCCTGGTACGTAGTTACGACGTGCCAATTCTTTACCTGTACCTGTAAGTGAAAGGCCGAGGCGACGAGCTTGTTTCCAAGATGGTCCTGTATAACGTGACATATGTATGTCCTCCTGATATAAATAATATTTCGGTGGAAATAGTCACTTAGAAAGCCCTGATTCGTGCAGATGCCCTTCGCCTAAACAGCCAAGGTTACTTGTCATAAGACACCTGTTGACGAGCTTCATGCTTTCCTGCTGCTATTTCACACAAAGGCTATTGTATCATGAAAAGCTCGATTTGTAAAGGGATTTTAGAGTTTTATTTCAAATTGAGGCTGAATGTAAACTTGCTACCTAAGCCATACTGGCTTTCTGCTGTGATTTCGCCACCAAGCTGATGGGCTAGTTCTCGTGCAATCGCAAGTCCTAATCCATGCCCACCTGTCTTCATATTGCGCGAAGTTTCTACACGATAAAGTCGTTTAAAGATCTTTTCCAAATCCTCAGGATGAATCCCCTGCCCCTCGTCTTTCACACTGATTGTCAGCTCTTGTTCTGTTAATTGGGCAAGAACTTCGATTCTGGTTCCTGGTTCTGAATATTTAAAGGCATTGTTTAACAAATTGACCAGAATGCGAGAAAGTTTGTCAGAATGGCTCTTGATTTTCGCTGACTCAGGTGATACTTGAATGTAAACATCCCGCTCCTCTTGTTCAATCTGGAGTTGAAATTCACTCATTGACTCAATCAGCAACTGATCTAAAAAGACCTCTTCGACTTCTTCAGTAGCAGCATCTTGAGGTTGTGTATTGAGAGTCAAAACATCCAATTCCTCCACTAGCTTGTTTAGACGCTCAGTTTGCCGACCAATCGTGGCTAAGTAGTGGAGCCGCTCCTCTTCCTTAATCACTCCATCTAAAATTCCCTCCACAGTAACTTGAATGGAGGTAATGGGAGTTTTAATATCGTGAGAGAGCTGCGCAATCATCATTCTCTTTTCTTGCTCGCTCTCATCAAGTGATTGAAAGGTGGCTTGCAAATTGTGGGACATATCATTAAAAGCCTGGCCCAGCTCTTGAAATTCTAACGGGCCTTTGGTTTCGATTTCTGTGCTGAAATCCTTGCTTGCTATATCCTGAGCTTGTTTTTTCAAATGTTTCAGAGAAGAGAACACAGGCGACAAAAGAAAGATGCTCACTGCAGCGCCAATGAAACTAGCAATCAAGGTCATTCCAACTAGAAAGTAAACTTCACTTTTCTCAATCAACATTCGTTGGACTGCCCAAAAAACGACCAAAATCGTTAGTAGAGTCGACACTAGATACCCCACTAGAATATAGTTTTTTAATTTCATTTTCTACCTCTTGGTTTTTCCATCTTATAGCCCAAACCCCAGACAGTTTTGATAGCAGGAGCATTTGAATTTGTATACTTAGTCAACTCTTGCCTCAAAGCATGGATATGAACATTGAGTGTATTGGTATCATCCACATAGTCCTCTTGCCATACCTTCTCGTAAAGTTCCGTCTTTGAAAAGACTCTCTCAGGATTGCTGGCTAATACCCATAGAAGTTCAAAGGATTTTACTGTCAATTCCAAAGGTTGATCCCCAATGCGAACCTCATGAGTCACATGGTTGATTACCAAGTCACCAAACTCGATCTGTTCTGTCTCTCTTCCACGGCTAAGGCGACGCAAGATATTATTTACTCTTAAAACCAATTCGCGTGGGCTAAAGGGTTTGACTATAAAATCATCTGCCCCCAAACTTAATCCATAAATCTTATCCTGCTCGCTTGTCTTAGCAGTTGTAAAGAGGAAGGGTTGATCCGGAGCGATATACTGAACTTCACTGATAAAATCATAACCGTCCATATTGGGCATCATGATATCTGTGATGATGAGGTCGATAGATTTTTTTCTGAAAAGTTCTAATCCCTCCTTGCCATCATGGGCGACTAAAACATCGTATCCTGCCTGTAAAAGATAGCGATTTTGAATATCTAGAATATCTATCTCATCATCAACCAGCAAAATTGTCTTTTTCATCTGACACTCCTTCGATAAAAACAGTGTTATACTTGCTTTAGTATAACACTATTTTCTCTAATGTTTAAATGATTTGAATCTTAATCTTCTCGTTTGGTTGTCAAACCCAAAAGTCCAACAAGACCTGCCAAGGCTAGACCAAAGATACCAAGGCCAGCTGTAGCCGTTTTAGCTTCCCCAGTATTTGGTAACATCGCTTTATCATCTTTTTTCATCATATTAGCCATTGGGCTAGAAGCTGGTTGATCTACTTTCATATCTGACATATGGTGATTTGTACCCATCATACCCTCAGTCGTACCTGTAGAGCCTGTTTCAGAAGGCTTCGTATTCATCTGACCTTGTTGAGATGGTGTTGACGCCATTTCTTTTCCACGAAGCTGAATCGTTACTTGACGAGTTGCGATAAGATTGGTCAAATCAGGTTTACCATCTTTAGAACCATACACTTTGACAGTAGCTTGGTAAGTGTGAGTGCCATTGGCACGAAGTTGGTCTAGAAGGGCTTGTCCTTCTTTGCCTGTCGTGTTGCCATTCAAATCCACTTCGTAGAAATATTGGCCTTTAGCCAAGCCTTCAAGTGGCAATAGCGCTGGGTTCTTCGCTGTTCCATTGTCAGACCATGGGGCTTTGTCGGAAGCTTTTAACAAGAGGCGAGTCAACATACCATCTCCACCAAAAGCTTCGTATGGAATAACTTGGTTGACACCGGCCAAGAAAGGTCCAGGAACCTTAGCCTTATCAAGGTAGCTAGCTGGAACATCAATCATGTCTTTGATATTGTTAACAACAGACTTTTTAACCTGATTTGGTGTGGTCAAGCCATTCAAATTAACAGTCAAATCTTTAGTCGCTACCAGATTAGTTAAGTCAGGCTTGCCATCTTTCGCACCGTACACCTTGATGGTAGCTTTATAGCTTTGCGTACCATTTTGTTTCAAGAGGTCAAGCAACTCTTTATCTGATTTTCCTTGGGTGCCTGCCAAGTCTACTTCGTAGAAGTAAAGGCCTTTGCCCAATTTCTCTACTGGTGGGAGAGCAGGATTTTTAGCTGAACCGTTGTCTGACCATGGGGCTTTATCTGAGGCTTTTAACAAGAGGCGAGTCAACATACCATCTCCACCAAAAGCTTCGTATGGAATGACTTGGTTGACACCAGCTGTAAATGGACCTGGGAAATTAGCTCTATCCAAGTAAGAAGCTGGGACATCTACTGTATCTTTGGTATTGTCAGCCACACCTTTTTGCACTTCAGCTGGACTGGTCAAGCCATTCAAGTTGACATCCAAATCTTTAGTCGCTACCAGATTAGTTAAGTCAGGCTTGCCATCTTTCGCACCGTACACCTTGATGGTTGCCTTATAACTTTGAGTTCCATTTTGTTTCAAGAGGTCAAGCAACTCTTTATCTGATTTTCCTTGGGTGCCTGCCAAGTCTACTTCGTAGAAGTAAAGGCCTTTGCCCAATTTCTCTACTGGTGGGAGAGCAGGATTTTTAGCTGAGCCGTTGTCTGACCATGGGGCTTTATCTGAGGCTTTTAACAAGAGGCGAGTCAACATACCATCTCCACCAAAAGCTTCGTATGGAATGACTTGGTTGACACCAGCTGTAAATGGACCTGGGAAATTAGCTCTATCCAAGTAAGAAGCTGGGACATCTACTGTATCTTTGGTGTTGTCGGCCACACCTTTTTGCACTTCAGCTGGGGTGGTCGCTGGTTGCGCTTCACTGGCTTCACGGTCTTGTCCAGAAACTGTAGACTCAGGACTTTCCACAGGTTTAACTGCATCTTCTGTTTGTTTCTTAGAGTCAGGTTGTGCTTGCACTTCTTCTTTTGGTGCTACTACCGGCTCTTTAGCAGTTGCGTCCGCTTTTTCTGAAGAGCTTGTCGTATCCACACTTGCTTTAGGTGTTGGAATAGACCGTTCTGAAGGAAGAGCTACATCGACTGCTTTTTTGAGAACCTCTGCTGGTAAGTCGCTCTTTTCACTCACCGAAGTTGCGTCTGGCACGACTTGGGCAGGAGTCGGATTGACGACATCAGCACGCGCAGAACTTGGTTGACCAACTAGGACAAAGAAGCCACTGGCTACAACAACTGAAGCAACACCGACACTGAGACGGCGAATAGACCAACGAGTATATCTCTGATTTGGATTGAATTTCATAGGATTCTCCTTAGAGCTTTTTATTTGATGGCTCTAGTATAATCTCCTAAAATTAAAAAGGATTAAGAAAAAGTTAAAATTTTTCTTAAATCCCTCTTATAAAATACTTATATTGATTCATTAATCATTGAGGAAGAAAACAACCCTTCCTCTCCTACTCACTAAGCTCTGTTAGAGTATCCAAATGTTGGTTATTAATCACCGCCATGATATAGGCGCCTGACCGTAAAAGGTCATCGGGACCGAATTGAACATCTAGAGGAGAATTTTCATAGTCACGAAATCCAAGTACATTGAGATTGTATCGCCCACGTAAATCTAGCTGGCTAAGGCTTTTCCCCCCCCAAGATTGGGGGATTCTCATCTCGACAATTGAAACATTCTTGTCCAACTGAAAGACATCTACGCTGTTATGAAAGAGAATTCTCTGCGCTAACGAACGTCCCATTTCAAATTCCGGTGAGATGACCGAGTCCGCACCAATTTTCTCCAGTACCTTTTTGGCCATGTGACTTTTTACCTTGGCAATGACGGTCGGCACCCCTAGACTTTTACAGTGCATGACTGCAAGAACACTGGATTCTAGATTTTCCCCCGTTGCGACAACTACGGTATCACAGGTGTCAATTCCCGCTGATAGAAGGAGTTCTTCATCCGTGATATCCCCAACTACTCCACGCGCCAGCACGGGTTCAAATTGATTAATGCGCTCCTCGTGGTCATCAATAGCAATGATATTCATATGATGCTTGGCAAGAGCAGCCAAAACACTACTCCCAAAAATTCCTAAGCCTAAAATTCCAATTGTCCGATCTGACATCGTTTTTCCTTTCTTATCCGATAGTGATATCTGCTTTCATATAGTGAATCATATCTTTCTTGTCTGGTTGGTATTCTGCTAAACTTACCAGTAGTGTCAAGGGGCCAATACGGCCGATAAACATCAACAACATCACGATGCTGAGAGCTAACTTGCCTAACTCTGGTGTTAAATTCGCCGTCACCCCAACTGTCGCAAGGGCTGAAATGGTCTCAAACATGAGGTAGATAAAGCGCGGATTTCCCTCTGCTGTTATCCCTAATAGAATCAAGCCCAGCAAGAAAGTCAGCAAGAAGATAATAAAGACACTGAAAGATTTTTGCACGGTTCGAGGTTCAATAGTTCTCCGAGCCACATTGGCATGAGGCAAGCCCAATAGTTCACTACGAGCGAAGGCTAACAAGACAAAGAAGGTCGTAATCTTGAGTCCCCCTGCTGTCCCTCCAGGCGCCCCGCCCAGAAACATCTGCAAGATGTAGATCAGCAAGGTGACCGGTCGAGCCTGGGTGTAGTCAATAGAGGCAAAACCTGCCGTTCTCATGCTGACAGTCTGGAAAAAGCTAACCAGCAGTTTCTCTGGGACGCTGAGATTCCCAATCGTCCCTGGGTTGTTCCACTCAATCAAAAGGGTTGATACCGTTCCAAAGAATAAAATTCCCGCTGTTAAAAAGAGAACCAGCTTAGTATGAAAGCGAAGACGGCGTTTTTTCTTTTTCCCAAACTGGGTCGCTAGGTCAAACCAGACCATAAATCCTAGACCACCCGTTATAATCAATCCTGCAATCACCAAATTGATCAAAGGGTCCGTCTGAAAGACTGCCAAACTCGTACTTCCAAAATTATCAAATCCAGCATTGCAGAAGGCTGAAATAGCCAAAAAGACAGAGGTTAACATCCCTCGACCCCATCCAAATTCAGGAATGAAGCGGAAACTCAGAAGAAAGGCACCGAGCCCCTCCACCAGAAAAGTCGTCAAAAAGATCGAGCGGATAAAGTCCTTTAAGGACTGGGTTTCCCCATAACTAAAACTTTCTTGAATAGTCTCACGGCTACGAAGACTGAGCTTTTGTTTCCCTTGGATATAAAAGATTCCGATAAAGGTCATAAGCCCCAAACCACCGATCTGGATTAAGAGCATACAGATCAATTGACCCCAGATATTGTAAGTAGAGGCCACCGGCTGGGTGAAGAGTCCTGTCACACAGACCATGGACACAGTCGTAAAGAGATGGTCAAAGTAGGTCGCTTGTGACGTTGTTGCTTGCACAAAGGGAAGACTTAAAAGGAGCGAACCCAAGAAGATAACTAGAGCAAAACTTAAAAAGATACGACGGGCTGGTGATAATCGAACCAGAGTCGTCTTGATTTTTTCCAAAAAAGATTTGAATAACATAGCTACATTGTACCATAAAAACAGTAAGAGCACTCACATGTGGTGCACAATAGCAAGACAGAGTTCGAGCGCCTTATCAAAAGCTTCTGAACCCCAGTCACGACTGTCGTAGTTATCTAGATCCGCCAGGGAATCTGCGGTAAAGAGCAGTTCTCCCCAGACAACCCTACGTAACTGAGCTACTGCCGCAAGAGCAGAGCACTCCATCTCCACAACAGCACAGCCTTCTTCCTTACGATAGGCAACCTTTTCAGCTGTCTCTCGGTAAAAACCATCTGTCGTCCAAGTCATAACCTCCTCGTAAGGAATGCCTCTTTGTTCCAAGACTTGCTCAATGGCAGAGATAGCCTCAATCTGCATCTCCATATAACGAGAAGGTGCTACATAGTGGTAGCTGGTCCCCTCATCTCGCAGAGCGCGAACAGGGACGAGAAAGGCATTTTCCTCTATATCAGCTAGGACTCCACAAGTACCAGTGGAAATGATTTGCTCCACACCATAGCCAATCAACCAATCCATAAACTGGGCCGCTGGGGCAGAACCCACAGGCGCCTGGACAAGACAAATCTCCTCGTCCTTGTAGTTGAGGACATAGATTGGATAAGTCTTGGTGGCAGAAACGAACTCACCAACACAGTCCGCCCCTACTTCCTGAGCATAGTGGTCAATCTCCTCCTCCAAAAATGCATAGATACACTTCTTTGGCAACTTCAAGTCTAACCCCTCATGTGTTGGCATAAGGACCGCTTGGGGGTTATCATCAAACTCTAAAATAGGAATCGCATGCTTCTGAATCATCGCCCACCTCCTCTAATTTTGTACTATTGTATCAAAAGCTGACAGAGTGTCAAGGTGTTATCTTTACATTTCCTCTAGTAACAACATGAAAATCTCCCTTCTCTTTCGAGAAAGGAGATTTTTTGTTTATCCTTGTCCGCCAGGGGCTGGAGCGCTACCTTGAGGTCCAACGCCTCCAGGCATAGAGTTGACGATTTCCGTTTGTTTTTCGCCGTTGAGATAGATGTCTCCACCTGTATAGGTCGCTGTTCCATCAAAGTCAAAACCTGTTTGGCCAATCATTTTAATGGTTCCGCCTGTGACCGTGACATCCCCGTTTGAGTCGATTGGGTCTGTGTCCCCTTGACCAACTTCTACTGTCAGATTCCCGCCGTTCATGGTGAAGAAGATTTCACTCTGTTGAGCATTTTTGTTGGCTGCATTAACCCCATCATCTGTCGCATAGACATTGATATCGCCGTCGTTTATGGTGATGGATTTTCCTTCTATCCCTTCTGTTGAATTCTTAACGGTATAGGTACCGCTATCAATCACTAGGTTACCAGAAGCGTGAATTCCATCATCTCCTGCTGTGACTGTTATGGTATTGTTAGCCAAATACATATTGCCGACAGTCATATCGTCATCATTGTCGACCTTGACCCCATCCTCTTTGGCATCGATGGTCATGGTCGTACCAGTGATGTTGAGTTCATCATTGACATTAAAGGCATCGCCAACTGCTGTGATGTTATAGGTTCCACCCGTGATGTGGAGGGTGCCGTTAGCCTTGATACCATTGTTTTTCTTGCCATCTACATTGAGAGTTCCTTTCCCGTTGATGGTCAAATCCACCTTAGAAAAGAGAGCTGCGTCTGCTTTTTCGTCGCTGTTAGAGCTTGAGTCAGAGAGACTGTTGGTGGTTCCCTCTGCTAGAGTCAGGTAGACATGGCCAGCTGATGTCGCAGAAATCGCTGCATTGGTATTGGTCATGGTCGCACCTTTTAGGACTAGATGAACATCTGCCGACTTATCTGCCTCGACCTTGATCTGCACTCCGTCAGACTGACCTGAAATCACATAGGTTCCAGATTTTGTGATGGTCACTGTTGATTCAGAGACTGTCACCCCATCTCCAGAGACGTTTGCAGATGAGCCAGATAACTCAATCTTAGAAGCTGTGCTTTCATCATAAGAAGTATCATTGTCCTTCTCTGTAAAATAGGAAGATTGGTTTGTCTTTGTTGCAGTTGTTGTGGCACTATTTGTCGTTGCATTGGTATTGGATGTAGTTGTTGACTGGGCGCATGCTGCCAGCAGCACCATTGCCGTTAAACTCGTTGCGAGTAGGGTCCATTTTTTTGATTTCATACCTTTTTCCTCTCCTTCATATGATATAGCTAGACAGTCTACAGAAGATTCCTGAAACAAAGCTAAAACTTTTCTGAAAGTTTCCTTAAATTCAGTTTCGCTTAGTATTCTTTTGAAAGGGCTACTAGAAACAATTTGAGAGTACTAAAATGCATTAATAGTTTTTAAAAGCAACATCCCTCAGTGCGATGTTTCCTTGACTAAAAAAGCCAAAAAGAAGAAAAATTTATAAGACCAAAACTCATAAAAAGAACAGCCGAGGCTGTTCTTTTTAGTTTTCTTTTACTGGGATTTCCTTGATAACACGCGCAGGATTGCCAGTTAGGACGACATTGTCTCCAAAGGACTTGGTAATCACGGCCCCTGCTCCAGCGACGACATTATTTCCCAGTGTCACTCCAGGAAGGACAATGACGCCACCTCCAGCCCAGAAATTATCTCCGATGGTAATGGGCTTGCCATATTCGACTCCTGAATTGCGTTCATGTGGATCCAGTGGGTGGAGTGGGGTTAAAAACTGACAGTTGGGGCTAAGCATGGCGTTGTTCCCGATGCGAATCGGACAAACATCCAGCATGGTCAAATTCCAATTAGAATAAAAATTTTCCCCTAGATGGATATTGACTCCATAATCGACCACCAAGCGTGGATTGATATAAAGATTTTGCCCAGTTGAGCCAAACCAAGTCTTGATAATATCCGCTCCCTTCAAGGGATCTTCTTCCTTGTTAAAGGCAGCCTGTTTTTGGCGAGAAGCCTGCGCCAAGGCCCGTAACTCTGGGTCCGACGGACGGTAAAGCTCCCCTGCTATCATTTTCTGGTATTCGCTAGCCATCTTATCACCTCACACTTACTTTGGACCCATCATATCAAAAAGCCTTTGAAAGGTCAAGAATAGGCCGGTCTAGGACTTCTTTCTAGACTCTCGAAACCATTCCCCATCCCAACTCAAAACAACTTGCTTGACAAAAGCTTAACTTCATGGTTTAATATACCCCATAAGGGTATATTTGGAGGTGCCTATGTTTCACTTATTTACAAAAATTGACAGTATTTCTACCAGAGAGTTAGAAGCTAAACTCAAGGAACCAATTCAGCTACTAGATGTTCGGACGCCTACGGAATTTCACAGAGGTCATATCAAAAATGCCAAGAATGTCCCTCTAACCGAAATCGGTTCTTATACACCTGCGACAAAAGAAACACTTTATGTCATTTGTCATTCTGGTGTGCGAAGCAAACTAGCTGCGAAAAAACTTAAGAAAAAAGGCTACGATGTTATCAATGTCCGAGGCGGTATGAGCGCTTGGACAGGAAAAGTGATCTAAAATTTATTATAAGGAGGAATCCGATGAAAATTGTCATTATCGGAGGAGTGGCAGGCGGAATGTCCGCCGCAACACGTCTCAGACGTCTGATGGAAGATGCTGAGATTACTATTTTTGAGAAAGGTCCCTTTGTTTCCTTTGCAAACTGTGGACTGCCTTACTATGTTTCAGGAGAAATTGCAAACCGTGATAGTTTATTGGTTCAAACTCCTGAAAGTCTCAGGGCACGCTTTAATCTCGATGTGCGACCATTTCACGAGGTCATCCAGATTTCACCAGAAGAACACACTGTGACGGTGCGGCACGATGAACAGGAATTCACAGAAAGCTACGACAAGCTGATCCTCTCTCCAGGAGCTAAACCGTTTGTTCCTGCTATTGAAGGTTTGGCAGAAGCTAAGAACGCCTACACGCTCCGCAATGTTCCCGATCTCGATGAAATTATGGCAGCCTTGGACCATCATCCAAAAGAAGCTGTCGTTATCGGTGCAGGCTTTATCGGGCTTGAAATGGCTGAAAATCTGGCGAAACGTGGATTGCAAGTTACTATCGTTGAGAAAGCACCCCATGTCTTGCCACCATTAGATCAAGAAATGGCGGCCTTTGTCCAAGCAGAATTGATTAAAAACGGTGTTCGCGTTATCACTTCTCAGTCTGCGACTCGATTTGAAGACCAAGGAAAAGTCATCGTTCTCGAAAACGGTCAAAAGATCACTTCTGGCCTCACCATCCTTTCTGTCGGTGTTGAACCTGAAAACGGACTGGCTAAAGCTGCGGGGATTGAGCTGGGGCTTCGTGGTGGGATCCTGGTCGATGAACATTACGAAACCAGTCAAAAAGATATTTTTGCAGTTGGGGATGCTATCGTTGTCAAGCAAGAAATCACAGGACAAGACGCTCTCATCTCTCTCGCTTCTCCTGCCAATCGACAAGGGCGCCAAGTGGCGGACGTCATCGCAGGACTCGGGCGTACAAACAAGGGCAGTATCGGCACTGCTATCGTTCGTGCCTTTGATATGACAGCTGCTTCGACTGGTCTCAGCGAGCGTATCCTTAGCATGAATCAACTTCCTTACAAGGCACTTCATGTCAGCGGTAAAGACCACGCTGGTTATTATCCTGGCGCTACTGATATGACCTTGAAGCTCCTCTTTGACCCAAACACTGGAAAAATCTATGGTGCCCAAGGAGTTGGGAAGAAAGGTGTTGACAAGCGAATCGATATCCTAGCAACTGCTATCAAGGGAAATCTCACCGTCTTTGACTTACCAGAATTGGAGTTCACCTATGCGCCACCATTTGGCTCTGCCAAGGATCCGGTCAATATGCTGGGCTACGCAGCCTTGAACCTTATCGAAGGTCTCAGCGACAATATTCAATGGTACCAGCTCGAAGACGAACTGGCTAAGGGCAAGAAATTCCTAGATGTACGGACAAGTGGCGAATTCCAAAGTGGCCGACTCAAAGTCGACACCATCCACATTCCCCTAAACGAACTACGGGAACGCTTGGATGAACTAGACAAGAACCAAGCTTACATCGTTAGCTGCCACAGTGGTTTGCGCAGCTATATCGCAGAGCGTATCCTCAAACAAGCAGGATTTACCGTCCAAAACCTTGACGGCGCTTATTCACTATACAAAATGGCTAACCCAGAAGGAGTAGAATATGGTAACTAATATCAGCATGGCTGACTTTTATGAAAAATATCAAAATGAAAATCTAGATCTCATCGATGTCCGTGAAGCACATGAATTCCAAGCAGGACATGCACCAGGTGCCAAAAATCTTCCCTTAAGTACCTTGGAGCAAGGCTACACAGAACTCAAACCTGACCATGAATACCATGTCATCTGCCAAGGAGGAGTGCGTTCTGCCTCTGCCTGTCAATTTCTCAGCGCCCAAGGCCTCACCGTTACCAATGTAGAAGGTGGTATGAATGCTTGGCCCGGCGAAGTAGAATAAGCAAAAGGAGTTGGGCAAAAACTCAATTTCAGGAGAAAATGAAGTAATACTCAATGAAAATCAAAGTGCAAACTAGGAAGCTAGCCGCAGGCTGTACTTGAGTACGGCAAGGTGAAGCTGACGTGGTTTGAATTTGATTTTCGAAGAGTATAAATCTCCCCACAATAAAACGCATACTATCAAGGTTTTTCAACACCTGATAGTATGCGTTCTTTTATTTTAAAGACTTTTTACCCAGCTTCTTTTGATTCAAATTAAACTATTCCAATAGCAGAGATCTTTGCAACTCCTATCTCAAAAAATTAGTTTATTTCCGTTTAATCAAGTATCGGATAGCCTTTTCCAAGCGTTCCTTTTGAGCCTCGGGATCATCTAGTGGTTGGTTGATGCAGGCGGTGAGATTTTCCGTAATCATCATCTCAATCACGCGCTCAACGCTAGATTTCACTGCTGTCAACTGCGTCACAATATCAGCGCAGTCACGATCTTCTTCTATCATCTTTTGAATCCCACGCAACTGGCCCTCTGAACGTTTCAAGCGTGTTATATACTTTGAGTTTGTCATTTCTTTTTCCTTGCTCGATTTTTCTTCATTATATCTCGAATAAGGGGCTTTGTCAAAATTCTCATCCCATCTGTCTTTGCAGGAACTTATCTCATATCTGTGTTTTCATGATATAATAGTAAAAAAACTGTTCAGAATGGACGTTCTTATGAATTCTATCTATGATAGCTGTGAAGCCTATTTACCCACCATCTTGCAAACCTTTATTCAAGACATAGAAGAGGCCGCAACCAATTACAAAAAAGAAACCGACCTCAAACTATATGAGCATTTGCATGCGCGCATCAAAACGGAAAAAAGTATGCGTGAAAAATGCCAACGCAAGGGCCTTCCTCAGACAAGTCAATCTGCTCTTAAAGAAATACGAGATGCTATTGGCGTTCGAATTATCACAGGCTTTACAGATGATATCTACCGCATCGTAGAGTATATTCGCCAGATGCCAAGCATCCATATTTTCAAAGAGAAAGACTATATCCGTCAGGTCAAACCCAACGGCTACCGTTCCTATCATCTGATTCTAGAGGTGACCACTCCCTACCCAGACTGTCTGGGAAATGACCAGGGTACCTATTTTATCGAGATTCAACTGCGCACAATTGCCATGGATTCCTGGGCTAGCCTCGAACACCAGATGAAATACAAGAAAAACATCCAAAATCCTGAGCGAATCACGCGCGAGCTCAAACGTTGTGCCGATGAGCTTGCTTCTTGTGACTTGACCATGCAGACCATCCGTGATTTGATTCAGCGCTCTGATCAAGACTGAGGAGAACCTATGAAAATCCTACTTGCCGAAGATGAAACCCAACTAAATCGTGTTATCACTGTTGCTTTAGAACGCGAAGGCTACAGCGTTGATTCTGTTTTTAACGGACAAGACGCTGTCGAAAAGGCTAAATCTAACCACTATCACCTCATGATTTTTGACATCATGATGCCAATTAAAACTGGAATCGAAGCCCTCAAAGAAATTCGCCAGGCAGGCAATACGACCCACGTTATCATGCTGACAGCCATGGCCGAAGTAGATGACCGTGTAACCGGACTCGATGCAGGTGCTGACGACTACTTGACTAAACCTTTCTCGCTCAAGGAACTCTTGGCTAGACTCCGTTCTACTGCACGCCGCCTGGAAGACTATACCCCGGATACAGTCCAATTAGGAAATACCCGCTTGGATATTAATGAACAAGAATTGGCTGCTACAAACAGCATTCGTTTGGGGAAAAAGGAGACCCAACTCTTGACTCTCCTCATCCAGCACGCTAACCAACCCCTCAGTTGTCAACAACTACTAGAGCAGGTCTGGCCAGATGAGCTGGAAGAACAGGATCACGAGCTCGTCTTTCTCTATATCTCCTACCTACGCCAAAAACTCCAAAGTGTCCAGTCTAGCTTACAAATACTTGGGGCTGTAGAAGGGCCCTTCCAATTGACAGGAGGTGACTAGATGTTTCGAAAACTTCGTATCAAATTTATCGCAACGGCTACTCTTGCCATTGCTCTGATTCTAACCTTCTTTCTAGTCTTGATGAATAGTATCGTCTACACTCAGACAGAGGGTAACATCCACACCGTCCTCTCTATCTTAACCAAGAATGAGGGTGAACTTCCTATTACAGACGAAACCAAGGAAAGTCTGACTGAGAAAAATATCCAAGAAGGAATTGTCTATAATTTTCAATACTTCTCCGTCAGAGAAAAGGAAAATGACTACGCCATCTCCCTTACAAATGTCCAGTCCTTAACTGAGGCTGAAGTCAAAAGTTTTCTCCCAAACATCCTCAAAAAGCAAGAAACTTATGGTTCTATTACTCATAAGGGACGCTATTTTACCTACCAAGTGAGCCAATCTACGACTGGGAAACTACTGGTTTTCTTTGAGACGACTAACTATATCCGAGAACGAGATACCTTACTTCAGGTCTCTATCTGGCTGGCCTTGGCTAGCTTACTCCTCCTCATACTGCTCTTCACCTTGATTTCAGGGATTGTCATTCGTCCTTTTATCAAAAACTATGAAAAACAACGGATGTTTATCACCAATGCAGGACATGAACTCAAAACGCCTCTAGCCATCATTTCGGCCAATACCGAGCTACAGGAGTTAATGGAGGGAGAGACTGAGTGGAGTATCAGTACTAAAGAACAGACGGAACGACTCAACCACCTGATTGGAAGACTCATCCGACTTGCTCGGCTCGAGGAGCAAGAGGATATCAAATTAGCTCCTCAAAATATCTCCGTCATCGCTGAAAAGGTTGCCTCAGATTTTGGTCCTCTCTTTACCAAAGAAGATAAAAAATTTAAAAGTTCTATTGAAGCAGACGTTGTAGAAAAAGTGGCCCAAGAAGAATTTTATGAGCTTCTTAGCATCCTTCTTGACAATGCCCGAAAATACTGTGATCCCGCTGGAACGATTTGCTTGACGCTCCAACGCAAAAATTACCTACTACGCAAACGAACCTGCATCACTATTTCTAATGATTACAAGGATGGACAAGCAGCTAATATTAAGCGTTTCTTTGATCGCTTTTATCGTGCGGAGACCTCTCACAACAACCAAACCATATCTGGACACGGCATTGGTCTCTCTATGGCTCAGCATCTCGTTAGCCTATTTAGAGGTAAAATATTTGTCACCTACAAAAAACAGGTGATTACCTTTACAGTCTGGTTATAGCTATAGCTCTTTTACTCTTTATCATTTCATAAAAAAGCGAACAAGTTCGCATTCTAAAAACAGAATACGAGCTTGTCCGCCTTTTTCTATGTATATGATGTGTTTTCTTCGTCTCATCGTTCCAAGCGAATGCGGGTCACAATCCCGTCTGGGTCTACAAGATCCACTTCACTCGAATTTAGCCACTTAATCGGAGCTTCTAGCTCTTGTGCTTGCTTAACGATGTCCAAGAGTTCTTCCTTGCTTTCGACCTCAAGGACATAGTAGGCCAAGCCTGGCAAGCCTTGCTCACGCGGAGCTAGCCCTTTTCCAGCCCATTCGTTGACAGCCAGGTGGTGATGGTACTGACCAGCCGCTATCCAACTAGCACTAGGAATGCTAAATTTATCTTCTAGCCCTAACACCTTTTGATAAAACTGGCTCGCCGCGTGGCTATCCTTCACCGATAGATGGATATGCCCCATTCTCGTCCCTTCAGCTAGGATAAAGGGATCCACCTTTTCCCCTAACTCATAAATGTCCTGTGCCGCAAGGGCTTCGGTCACACCGATAATGCGACCATCTTCTCGAATATCCCATGAAGACACTGGCTTATCACGGTAGAGTTCAATGCCATTTCCTTCCAAATCCTCTAGATAAATAGCCTCACTGTATCCATGATCCGCACCTCCGACCAGAGGAATGCGTAAATCACTTAGGTGTTTCAAGACATCTGCCAAGGTTTTTCGTGTCGGCAACAAAATCGCCAGATGGTAGAGCCCATAATGCTCCCTTACTTCACCATCCTTTTCGGCCTGAATCAAGTGAACCAAGGCTTTTCGACCAAGTCCCAAAATCGCTTCTGTCTCTGTTTGGGATAAAATCTCCAAGCCAATAATCTGGTGATAAAAAGCCGTTTGACTCGTCAAATCCTTGACATTTAAAACAGCCTCTGCTAGGTAAATGTGGCTTTGGTATGCATAAGTCATCGGGTGTCTCCTTTTTGTTGTAACTTCATATATTACATCAATTATACACTGTTGAAATAAAATGTCAACGAAGACAACTCAAAAGAGCTGGAAACCAGCTCTTCTTTTTATTTTACAACAAGCTCGTAGCGAGTTTTGCTGGTAAAGGTTTGACCTGCTTTGAGAATGACTTGGTCTTTGAGGTCACTGTGAATGACATCTGGTAAAGCTTGCGCTTCAAGGGCAATCCCATTGTGCTGTACCATTGGCTGGCCTCCTATGATGACACTCTCATCCACAAAGTTTGCTGTGTAGACCACAAAACAAGGGGCCTCTGTCTTGAAAAGCAGGAAACGACCTGAGTTTTGGTCATAAAGAAAACCAGCATTGTCATGACCTGCAGGAAAGGCAAATGGGTGATCCAAACCAGATACCAACTGGATTTGCTCATCGTCGTCTGCAAAGATGTCCTTCAACAAGGCTCCATTGTAGATGTGTTTAACCACATCACGAGTAGCATCTGGAGTCTTAGCCGGAACACCGTCCGGAGCGATTGGGTAAATGCCCTCCGTATTTAGCTGGAAGACATGGCGGTCAATTGTCTGCGTAAAATCACCAGACAAGTTGAAGTAGCTGTGGTTGGTTGGATTGACAAGCGTATCCTGATCAGTCGTTACCTTGTAGCTGACTTCGTAGGCACCAGTCTCTTCCAAGTGATAGCTGATCCAGATCTTGAGATTACCAGGAAATCCTCCTGTCCCGTCTGTACGCTCTGTGTAGAGAGTCAAGCCATGGTCGCTCACCTCTACCAATTCAAACAAGCTCGAATCCCAACCTGTTGAACCACTGTGGTTACAGTTGCTAGCGTTGTTGACTTCAAGATTATAGGTCTGACCATTGAGCTCAAATATCGCACCTGCAATACGGCCTGCTACAGGACCTACACTTGCTCCATGCTTGGGACTATTACCTACATAGCTATCAAAATCATCAAAGCCCAAAATCACATTGGCAAAATTTCCAGCCTTGTCAGGTGTGACATAGCGCAAGATGGTCCCACCATAAGTCATAATTTCTAGTTGGTAGCCACTGTCAGTCTCAAAGCGATAGGCCAAGACATCCTTGCCCTCATGATTTCCAAATACACGTTCTGTGTATGCTTTCATTCTTCTCTCCTTTGATCCATTTCTCTTAAGTAAACAAACCATAGAGAGTGTATTCACCATCTATGGTTGTAGTTTCTATTTTCAGAATCCTTTGTCAGAAAACCTTAAGTATCCTCTTAACAAAAAGGAATTCTTCTATTCTTGTTTTTATGCTTCTACACGTTCAGTCCATGAAGTCGCTGTTGTTTGAAGAACCTTGTTGAGTTCGTCAATGTTCTCAAAACCTGTTGTGCGAAGCCATTCTCGAGCTGCTGCTTCACCGTCTTTGATGTAAGCTTCAACTGATCCTGCCCAGGTTGCACGGCCACAAAGAACGCCGTTGAAGTTTGCGCCTGATTCGTGAGCAAAGACAAGTGTTTCTTGGAAGAGTTTGGCTGACACTCCCGCACTCAAGTAGATGTATGGCAAGTTAGTCGCTTCATCTTGAGCTTTGAAGAAGGCTGCTGCTTCTTCGCGAGTATGGACGATTTCTCCATCACCAAAGCCTTCAATGTATTTGACGTTGACTGGAACTTCCACTTTCAAAACATCGATGTTGAAGCGTGGGTCTGAGAAGACCTTCATGGCACCGATAACCTTGTGTGGTTTCACTTTTGCGTATTCTGCAGAACTTGCGTCAGCGATTTTTTCATCGTAAGCGAGGATTTCAAGGAAGAATGGAATGTCTTCCGCCACACACTCAGAACCGATACGTTCGATGTAGGCTTGTTTTTGTTGGTTGAGTTCGTCAGAGCTGTCTACGTCATAGTAAAGCAAGAACTTCACAGCATCTGCACCTTGTTCCTTGATACGTTTTGCAGACCAAACATCCAAACAGTCAGGCAAGCGTTTGGTGCTAGTTGTATCGTAGCCAGTTTTCTCATAGGCAAGGAGAAGACCTGCATTTGGATCAAGCGCTTTTGTAGCTGGAAGACCATACTCAGGGTCAAGGAGCATAGATGATGCGTATTTTGTCAATTCATCTGCAACCAATACTTTAAGTTCTTCCATTTGAGCAACAGTTGGTTCTTCCGTTTGGTATTGAGCCATAAGGCGTTTCAAAGCACCACGTTGGTCAAAGGCAAGGGCTGAGATAATACCGTTCTCGTTAGAGAGTTTTTGCAAGCAAGCTACTTTATTGGGACTTAATTGTAATTTACTCATAGACACTTCCTTATTTTTGATATTCATGAATGATAACACCTTGTACCACACGGTTTACGGTACCAGTAGGAGACGGTGTATCTGGTTTATTTTTTACCTTGAGTGAAGTCAATAGGGCAAAGAGTTGGGCATAAACGATGTAAGGGAAGACACGGTAAATATCGTTCAAGACACCGCCACAACCAAGGGCTACTTCTTTGACATTTTCAAGACCAAAGGCTTGATCACTCAAGAGCACAACACGACGAGCAATGTGATCACCAGCAACTTCACGAACCAAGTCCAAGTCGTACTTGCGAGTGTAGTCTGTCGTTGTGCCAAAGATCAAAACAACGGTGTCTTCGTTAATCAATGATTTTGGACCGTGACGGAAGCCAACGGGGCTTTCATACATGGTCGCCACTTGACCAGCAGTCAATTCCAAAATCTTGAGCTGAGCTTCATGAGCAAGTCCAAAGAAAGGACCAGCACCTAGGTAGATGACACGATTAAAGTCGAGATCTACAAGCTCTTTGACATCTGCTGCATTGTCTAGAATCTTACGAGCAAGGCTAGTCACAACTTCAAAACGTTCAGCTTTCACAGCAAATTCTGTAGGATCAAAAACCAAGAGAGCTGTTAGCATCATGGACGTAAAGCTAGAAGTCATGGCAAATCCAGCATCATTGGAAGCAGCTGGTTGCAAGAGCAAAAGATTGCGCTCATCGCCATGAGCTTGAAGCGCCAATTTACCATCTGCAGCACATGTAATGGTCACTTGATAGAGGTCGTCAACCAAGGCTTTAGCCAAATCAACAGTCGCCACACTTTCAGGTGAATTCCCACTACGAGCAAAGGAAACAAGGACCGTCGCCACATCTTTTTTCAAATAAGTTTCTGGGTTGGCTACAATATCTGTTGTCGCAATAGAATTGAAATTCCATTTGCGCTCGTCATAGACTTCCTTAAAGTATGGCACCAAGGTATCTCCCACATAAGCAGAAGTACCAGCACCCGTCAAGATGACCTTGATATAGTCATGTTTATCAGCGATCCCTTGCAGAAAGGCTGCAATTTCTTCCCGTTTCGCTTGATAGGCTTCAAAAGCCTCTTTCCATACATCAGGCTGTTGGTAGATTTCACGAGTCGTGATTTCTGCACCCAGTTCAAGTAATTCTTCTTTTGTGTAATTTAGCATAGAGTTCCTCTAATCTATTGTCGTTTCATTCCTATTGAAAATATGGGAATGGATTGACTCCCATTCCCATGTATATTCTATACAAGCTGTTCTAACGATTTAGCCGTTGTCACATCGTATTGAATTGAGTTCCAACTAAAATCTTGGGGAAAAAGACCGATTATCGTCGGAGCATCGCTCCATCCTCCTATCGCCTATTTTTCCTGTGATTTTTACGTTGTCATATCTTATACTCGATGAAAATCAAAGAGCAAACTAGGAAGCTAGCTGCAGGTTGCTCAAAGCACTGCTTTGAGGTTGCAGATAGAACTGACGAAGTCAGTAACATCTATACGGCAAGGCGACGCTGACGTAGTTTGAATTTGATTTTCGAAGAGTATTATTCATCTTCGTCATCATCGAAGCCCGCTAACAAATCATTGACTTTCACAATGCTTTCTGCAGCACGGCTCTTGTAGTCCGCATCTGCACCTGTAAGGCTTGCATTGATAAATTCAATCACCATTGGAAGATTCATCCCTGCGTAGAGTTCAATGTCGCGACCTTCCATAATCAAACGGCTTACCACGTTACATGGTGTACCACCGAGAAGGTCCGCAAAGACTAGGAAATCATCCAGTCCTTCGATAGCAGCTTCAAATTTTGCAGTAAATTCTTCTGGGCCATCTTCTGGAAGAAGAGCCACTGCATAAATATTGTCCTGTGGACCCATAATCATTTCCGTGCTACCTTTAAGTTCTTCACAGAAACGACCATGACTCACCAAAATTAATGATTTACTCATAAATTATGCGCCCATTCCAAGCAAGAATTTACCGATGAATGAAAGACCTACTGCAAGAGCAATGATGATACCGATCGCTTTAGTGGAGTTCATACCTTTCTTACCAAGCAACCAGAAGATGAAGGCAGTAAAGATTGCTGGAAGCAAGCGTGGGAAGATTGAGTTCAAGATGTCTTGGAAGTCAATCATTTTTTCACCGATTGGCAATTTGTAAGAAATGTCAAAGTTGATCATTGTTGCTACAAGAGCACCCATCATGAAGACACCAAGTACAGATGCAGCATCAATCAAAGCTGTCAAGGTACTTTGCATGTTGTTGATAAGGTTAACCCCTTCTTTATATGCAAATTCCAATTGTTTCCAACGGAAGATGTCATAAGCAACTGCAACTGCGATCCAAAGGAAGATACCCCATGGTTGGCCGGCGATAGCCATAGTTGCTGCGATAGATCCCATGATGGCAGGTACAAGTGAACCAAAAATTGTGTCTCCAAGAGGAGCAAATGGTCCCATCAAACCTGTCTTGATACCGTTAACGGCATCTTTTGAACCTACACCATCTTTTTCTTCCATTGCAAGGTCAAAACCAGCGATAATTGTGTGGAAGAATGGAGAAGTATTGAAGAATTGAGTATGAACTTTCATCATTTCTTTCAATTCAGGAGTTCCATCCCCATACATTTTACGCAATTGAGGCAAGATCATGTAAAGGTAACCAGAAGCTTGCATACGTTCGTAGTTCCAACCTAATTGGAAAGTAAACAAGCTACGTTTGTTGATTTGATTAAAATCTTCTTTTGTAAGTTTGTAATTAGAATTCGTCATCTTCGATTTCCCCACTTTCTGATGGTGTAGAAGGTGCTGCTACAGCTACTTTTTGGCTGTTCTTAAAGTGAACAACTGCAAGGAAGATACCTACGATAGAAACACCAATCATAGACAAACCTTTGAAGTTGTTAGCAAAGCCAATCTTTTCAGCAACATCAGCAGGAAGAGTACCAAGGATACCCGCAACAGCTCCACCAAGACCTGTTACATATGAGTAAAGAACAGTCAACATAGCTGTCAAACCGAATCCCATTGCAAGGTAGTGAAGGTTACGTTTAACTGGAAGGTAACGAAGTAAGATAGCGAATCCAAGTCCTGGAAGCATACGACCTGCAAGCGTCAAACCGTCTGCAACCCATTGGTATTCTTTAACAAGGTCTACTACTGATTGTACGAAAGCACCACCAAAAGCAAGAGCGAAGAATACTGGAAGGGCACGAGAAAGAGCCCAAGGCACTGCACCAAGTAGGTAGTTGCGTTCGATACCTTTGTAGTCAAAGCGTTCGATCGCAGCATCAATACGGTGTGCAAAGAAAGTAGTTGTCATACGTCCAAGAACGTCGAAGTATGTCAAAAGTGCTGCTACTGGTACAGCGATTGTTGTGATCGCAAGATCTGTATCAATACCTTGAGAGATAGAGAATGCTGTTGCAAGAACCGCACCAGAAGTTGCGTCGATACGAGAAGCACCACCGAAGGTACCAACCCCGAGAACGAACAACTGCAAGCTACCACCGATAAACAAACCAGTTGTCACATCTCCCATGATCAAACCAGTAATAAAACCAGCGAATACAGGGGAACCTGCAGATGAAACGATTGTCAACTCATCACAGATTTGATAAGCTGAGTACAAAGTGAGAAGTAAAATTTGCCACCATTGTATCATAACAATGACCTCCTAAAAATTTTTTCCTATTTTAATAAGCTCAAAAAGTCTGAAACTGGATCATTTGGAACCATTTGAGCAGTGAGTTTCACACCTTTTTCTGCTAGTTTGTGGAAATCTTCCACATCCTTGTCTACTACGTTGATAGAACGTGTGATAGGGCGAGTTTCTGGTGTTTGAGACATATTGCCAACGTTGAGTGTTTCAAGCGGAACACCTGCTTCGACCAAACCAAGGAAACGATCTGGTTTACGTGCAACGATAAAGAGACGTTGGCTATCGTATTTACCAGCAAGGATATTTACTGCTGCTTTCTCAACTGGCAAGATACTGAGTTTCACACCTGGTGGTGTCGCAAGTTTCAAACCACTCTTTTCAATATCGTTGTTAACAACTTCGTCGTCTACAACCATAATGCGTGAAACATTTAGTTTTCCAGCCCAAAGATTGGCTACTTGACCGTGGATCAAACGTCCATCGATACGGCATCCTACAATTGTCATAAGTTTTCCCCCTTTATGTGTTTTAGTGTAGGTTTACGAGTTAAGTGAATCTCTTCTTTATATTCGCCCTCAGTTTCAAAGATGATGATGCGATTAGCACCTTCCTTGAGATAGCTATGAGGGATATAAAGTGAGAGGGTCGGGCCGACGTTCCAGAAACGTCCTAAGTGACGCCCGTTGACAAAGGCAACTCCCTTACCAAACTCAGACAAGTCTAAGTAGGTATCTTTCGGCTCTTCGACCGTAAAGTCGAAAGCGTAAAAGGCTGGTTGTCCTTCTGTCCATCCTTTTGAAAAATCAATTTTCTCAGGATTATCCAGTGGAAGTGGATATTGTTTCCAATTCAGTAAGAAATGTAGATCTTTGCAGACACCTGTACGAATTCCTTTATGTTGCGTATCTGCTAAGAACTTGTGTCCATAGTTAACACGCCCCATATTTTCGATCAGGATATCAATCTCTGAACAGCCTTCTCGGTTTCCCTGACAGTAGATGTCTTCACCAATCTCTGTCTGGTATTGAGTAGCAATCCATTGACCATCTACAAAGAGTTGAGCTCGGTCACGTCCATCGATGATACGGAGACGTTCCTCTTCTGCATCCCAACTTGCCTCCGTACGGTAGAGAAGGTAGCCATAACTTTGACCAAGTTCTTCCATCGCTTTTGGATAGAGGCTTTCAGTAGGACTAGAGAGACTATCCAGGGTTTCAAACAAGGAAACTTTTTCGGCCAATGGAATGGACCCTATCTCCATGCTTTCCTTATAGAGTGGTTCCAACTGTGGATACTCTGGGAAGTGGGTTGCCATCATCTTCTTGACTGCTAAGTATTTAGCAGTTGGATTTCCTTCTTCATCGAGAAGGGCATCATAGTCGTAAGATGTGACTTGTGGCAAATCCAGAGTCCCTCGAGCCGAGCAACCATTCATGAAACCAAAGTTTGTCCCTCCATGGAACATGTAAAGGTTGATAGAGCCTTGTTCCAATACCTCTCGAACAGCTTCTGCCAATTCTTTAGGATCACGCGTGATGATGGGTTCTTTCCAACGGTTGAACCAACCATCCCAGAATTCCATACACATGAGAGGCCATTTCTTGCCATGCTCATCAAAGAATTCTTGCATCTGTGAAAAGTTGTACGGAGCTTTAGAGCCGAAGTTCCCTGTCACAAAGAGATCATCTTCAATCAAGGTTCCGGCTTTCAGGGTAGCCCTCCATGGGCCATCTGAAGTAAAGAGTGGGCAATCAATCCTTCGGTCTTCCATCAATTTCCGAATTGCTCGTAGATAAGACTTATCTTCTCCATAAGAGCCATATTCATTTTCAACTTGCATCATGAGAATGTTTCCACCATTATCCAACAGACGAGGTACAAGCCTCGGCAATAATTGGTCATAATAGCGAGCAACCGCCTCGATGTAGGCCGGGTCGGACGAGCGGATTCGCATGTCCTTGGTCAAAAGCCAAGCCGGCAAGCCACCAAATTCCCATTCTGCACAGATAAATGGAGACGGGCGTACAATGGCATAGAGACCCAAATCTTGTGCTATTTGAAGAAACCTCTCCAAATTTCTGGCACCTTCAAAATCAAATTCCCCTTCAACGGGTTCATGTAAATTCCAAGCTACATAGGTCTCGACTGTATTAAAGCCAAGCGCCTTTAAGTTATAGAGAGAATGATACCAATCCTCTGCTGGAATCCTAAAATAATGAATGGCGCCAGACAAAATCTTGAACGGCTTCCCATCTAAATAGAAATCGTCCTCAATTTTAAATCTTGTCATGTTACCACCTCTGACGAATTAAGTTTGCGCTTTCATTTATTATAATATTAAATATAATCAAATCTTTTGCATTTGTCAATAGGTTTTAGAAAATTCTTTAAAATTTTTCTATTTTTTTACTTACCATTTACCAAAATTATCTAAAAATAGCATGAAAGCGATATTTTAATGTATGATAATTCACAAGGTTATAAAATGGAATTTTTTACATGTAACATAACATTTTTAGTCTATTATTTTAATTTTTTTTTACCTAAATACTACTATTTTGTCTGTATTTGTGGTAAAATCAAGGTTGGAGAAAGAGAATCGAGGTGAAATTTATGGCTATTCCTAAATACCAATATATTAAAGATGAATTAAAAAACAAAATCATCTCTGGTCAATTTGCAAGTGGAGATAAATTTTATACAGAAGCAGAATTGATCGCGATGTATGATGTTAGTTCAATCACTGTTGTACGTGCTTTGAATGACCTTGCAAAAGACGGCTATATTGTCCGCCAACAAGGGAAAGGGACTTTCGTTTCACGTGCCCGCAAGCACAAACTCGTTGAGTTTTCAGATGTCGAAATCTTTGAAACAAAAGATGATAAAGTTACTGTCCTTTCTATCGAGCGCGGAAACAAGCTTGAATACCTAGAGAAGCTTGGATTACGTGGAGATCAGTTCTACTACAAAATTGAACGTACCCGTCAAACAAATGGTGTAACTTACATCTACCACACATCCTATATTCCTGAACAATACATCAATGCCAACTATCCAAATCTTGACTATTATAGTTCTATCTATAAACGTTTCAAATTGGATTACCGCATTCACATGAACGATGAACATTTTGAGGAAATCAATGAAATCGCATTTCCAACACCAGAGCATGTTGCTTCTGTACTTGGAATCGATATGCAATTTCCAACTGTCTTCCAAACGAAGACTACTAAACTTGAGGCTACTGGCCAAGTCCTCGCCTACAGTGAAACGTATAAGCGAGCAGACTACTACAAAATTAAATTCCTCTCATGTAATCGAGGTCATTAAGAGAAAGCTTGAGCCCAGCTCAGGCTTTTTCTATATTCATTATAGCACGAGAAAGAGGTTGTGAGAACGCTATGAAGGGTTCTTATTTAATTAGTAGCGTTTTTACTAAAAACAAGTTAAATATCGGCTTTCTCTTTCTTATTTCTGGAAATAATTTTCTTCTAAATCTTATGATTTCCTCTATTTATTATAGTTCTTATATAAACGTACTTGACATTTTACTCCTTAGATAATAAAATAAAATCGGTTTTATGTAAACGCTATCATACATAATAATATCAAGGAGGTTTTGTCATGAAACTAGAAAAGAAACAGCGCTTCTCCATCCGTAAATACGCGGTTGGGGCAGCTTCTGTACTTATAGGATTTGCTTTTAGCGCCCAAGTCGTATCTGCCGACGGGATTACTCCAGCTCCAACAGCTGAAGAAACTGTTCAAACGATTCAGGAGAGTCCACAAGCAGTCAAAGAAACTGTAGACTCCAAAGTTCCAGAAAAACTGGAAGAAAAGGCTGACAAGCCTGTGAAAGAGGAGGTCAAAGAAGACCAGGAGGCTCCTCATACAGTTGCTCCAAAAACGGAAGAAACAACTGCACCAGCTGTAACAGAAAATGCTAGTCCTACCCCGACTACTGAGAAAGAAAGTCCTGCTCCAACTGAAGTTCCTGCAGAAGACTCTCCTTCAGAAAAGAAAAATGAAGCAGCCACACCTGCAGCAACTACTCCTAACACTGAACGAGCACCTCAGGTAAATGAAAAACTGGCTAAAAGAAAAATGATCTCAATTGATGCTGGACGCAAGTACTTCTCTCCAGACCAACTAAAAGAAATCATCGACAAAGCCAAACACTACGGCTACACGGATCTTCATTTACTAGTTGGAAACGATGGCATGCGTTTCATGTTGGACGACATGACCATCAAAGCCAATGGCAAAACCTATGCAAGCGACGATGTCAAACGTGCACTCGAAAACGGAACCGATGCCTATTACAAGGATCCAAACGGCAACCATTTGACAGAGAGTCAGATGACGGACTTGATCAACTATGCTAAAAACAAAGGCATTGGTCTCATCCCAACTGTAAACAGCCCTGGCCACATGGATGCGATTTTGCATGCCATGAAAGAACTAGGCATCCAAAAACCGAACTTCAACTACTTTGGTAAGGAATCTGCTCGTACCGTTGACCTTGATAACAAAGAAGCGGTTGCATTTACCAAAGCCCTGATTGACAAGTACGCTGCTTACTTCGCTGGCAAATCTGACATCTTTAACATCGGACTCGACGAGTACGCCAATGATGCTACAGATGCTAAAGGCTGGAGCGTTCTTCAAGCCTATAAATGGTATCCAGAAGATGGATTCCCAGACAAGGGTTATGATAAATTTATCGCCTACGCTAATGACCTTGCTCGCATCGTCAAATCTCACGGCCTCAAACCAATGGCCTTTAACGATGGTATCTACTACAATAGCGATACTAGCTTTGGAACCTTTGACAAAGACATCATCGTTTCTATGTGGACTGGTGGATGGGGCGGATACGACGTCGCTTCTTCTAAACTTCTAGTTGAAAAAGGCCACCAAATCCTTAATACCAACGATGCTTGGTACTATGTTCTCGGACGAAATGTCGATGGCCAAGGCTGGTACAACCTCGACCAAGGACTCAATGGTATCAAGAACTCTCCAATCACTTCTGTACCAAAATCTGATGGGGCTACTATCCCGTTCATCGGGGGTATGGTAGCTGCTTGGGCAGATACCCCATCTGCACGCTATTCACCATCACGCCTCTTCAAACTCATGCGTAGCTTCGCAAATGCCAATGCTGAATACTTCGCAGCTGACTATGAGTCTGCTGAACAAGCTCTGAAAGAAGTACCAACAGACCTTAACCGCTATACTGCAGAAAGTGTCGCAGCTGTCAAAGAAGCTGAAAAAGCCATTCGCTCACTCGATAGCAACCTCAGCCGTGCCCAACAAGACACCATTGACCAAGCAATCGCAAAACTCCAAGAAGCTGTAAGCAATTTGACCTTCACACCAGAAGCTCAAAAAGAAGAAGACGCGAAACGCGAAGTTGAAAAGCTTGCCAAGAACAAGGTAATCTCTATCGATGCTGGACGTAAGTACTTCACGCTCGACCAACTCAAACGCATCGTAGACAAGGCAAGCGAACTCGGCTACTCTGATGTGCATCTTCTCCTAGGAAATGATGGACTTCGCTTCCTCCTTGATGACATGACCATCTCAGCTAACGGCAAAACTTATGCAAGTGACGATGTCAAAAAGGCCATCATCGAAGGAACAAAAGCCTACTACGATGATCCAAACGGAACCACTCTTAGTCAAGCTGAAATCACTGAATTGATCGAGTACGCAAAATCAAAAGGCCTCGGACTCATCCCAGCAATCAATAGCCCAGGTCACATGGATGCCATGCTCGTCGCTATGGAAAAACTTGGAATCAAGAATCCTCAAGCCAACTTTGACAAGGTCTCCAAAACAACTATGGACCTTGAAAACGAAGAGGCGATGAACTTTGTCAAAGCACTCATCGGCAAGTACATGGACTTCTTTGCAGGCAAGACTAAGATTTTCAACTACGGTACAGACGAATATGCCAATGATGCCACCAACGCTCAAGGCTGGTACTACCTCAAATGGTATGGACTCTATGGCAAGTTTGCTGAGTACTCTAACACCCTTGCTGCCATGGCCAAAGAAAGAGGCCTTCAACCAATGGCCTTCAACGATGGTTTCTACTATGAAGACAAGGATGATGTTGAGTTTGACAAGGATGTCATCATCTCTTACTGGTCTAAGGGATGGTGGGGTTACAACCTTGCAACGCCTCAGTACCTAGCAAGCAAAGGCTACAAATTCCTTAACACCAACGGAGACTGGTACTACATTCTCGGCCAAAAACCTGAAGATGGTGGTGGTTTCCTCAAAAAAGCAATTGAAAACACTAAAAAAACACCATTTAACCAGCTTGCATCTACCAAATATCCTGAGGTAGACCTTCCAACCGTCGGAAGCATGCTTGCCATCTGGGCAGATAGACCAAGCGCTGAGTACAAGGAAGAAGAAATTTTTGAACTCATGACTGCCTTTGCAGACAATAATAAAGACTACTTCCGCGCTAACTACAATGCACTCCGCGAGGAACTTGCTCAAATCCCTGCAAACTTGGATGGATACAGCAAGGAAAGCTTGGATGCCCTAAATGCAGCTAAAGAAGCTCTCAACTACAACCTCAACCGGAACAAACAAGCCGAGTTAGACGCTCTCGTAGCCAAGCTCAAAGCAGCCCGCCTAGACCTCAAACCAGCAGCAACCCACTCAGGAAGCCTCGATGAAAACGAACTAGCTGCCAATGTTGAAACCAAACCGGAACTCATCACAAGAGCAGAAAAGATTCCATTTGAGGTCATCAAGAAGGAAAATCCGAATCTCCTAGCTGGTCAGAAAAAGATCATCACACCAGGTGTAGAGGGCGAACGCACTCATTACATCTCTGTTCTTACTGAAAATGGGAAACAAACAGAAACAGTTCTAGATAGCCAAGTGACCAAAGAACCTGTGACACAAGTGGTTGAAATCGGTGCCCCTATTACTCACAAAGGGGATGAACACGGTCTTGCCCCAGCCGCAGAGACAAAACCTAGACTGGACATCCAAGAGGAAGAGATTCCGTTCACTACCGTGACACGTGAAAATCCACTCTTGCTCAAAGGGAAGACTCAAGTCCTTACCAAAGGTGTTAACGGTCGTCGCAGTCATTACTACTCTGTAAGCACTACTGCTGATGGCAAAGAAGTGAAGACTCTTGTCGATAGCCTTGTAACGCAAGAAGCAGTGACACAAGTCATTGAAGTCGGAACCCTTGTTACCCATGTAGGGGATGAACACGGTCTTGCCCCAGCTGCAGAAGCAAAACCTAGACTAGACATCCAAGAAGAAGAGATTCCGTTCACTACCGTGACACGTGAAAATCCGCAATTGCCAAAAGGACAAAGTCAAGTCGTCGTTTCCGGAGTAAATGGCCGCCGTACGATTTTCTACTCTGTTAGCACTACTGCTGACGGCAAGGAAGAAAGAACCCTTGTCAATAGTGCGGTATCGCAGGAAGCGGTCGCTCAAGTTGTCGAAGTCGGAACTGCCGTTGAGAAAGCTGAGCAAGCTGAAGCAACTACTAGCAAAGCAGATGAAAAACAACTCCCTGCAACAGGAAGTCAAGACTCTGCAGGCTTGGTCGCAGCAGGACTCATGGCCACACTAGCAGCTTACGGGCTCACTAAGAAAAAAGAAGATTAACACCCTTCGATAAGCATATAAAAAAGCGAGATTGAATCTCGCTTTTTATTGTTAGGATTAATCACCAAGTCCGATACGTTCAAAGATATCATCCACTCGTTTGGTGTAGTATGCAGGGTTGAAGATTTCGTCGATTTCCTCTTGAGTCAGGCGTGATGTCACTTCTGGATCTGCTTCGAGAAGCGGTTTAAAGTCTACTTGGTTATCCCAAGAGTAGGCTGTTTTTGGTTGCACCAAGTCATAGGCTTGCTCACGTGTCATGCCTTTTTCAATCAAGGTCAACATGGCACGTTGGCTAAAGATAAGACCGAAAGTTGAGTTCATGTTGCGGATCATATTTTCTGGGAAGACCGTCAAGTTCTTGACGATATTTCCAAAACGATTGAGCATGTAGTCAATCAAGATAGTTGTATCTGGTGTGATAATACGCTCAGCTGATGAGTGGGAAATATCACGTTCGTGCCAGAGAGCGACGTTTTCATAGGCTGTCACCATGTGGCCACGGATGACACGCGCCAGACCAGTCATGTTTTCAGAACCGATAGGGTTACGTTTGTGTGGCATTGCTGAAGATCCTTTTTGACCTTTAGCAAAGAACTCTTCCACTTCACGTTGTTCCGATTTTTGAAGACCACGAATCTCAGTCGCCATACGTTCGATTGAAGTCGCAATGCTGGCAAGAACCGCAAAGTACTCAGCATGAAGGTCACGAGGAAGGACCTGTGTAGAGATTTCTTGAGCACGGATACCCAGCTTGTCGCAGACGTATTTCTCTACAAATGGTGGGATGTTGGCAAAGTTCCCAACCGCACCCGAAATTTTACCAGCTTCCACACCAGCAGCCGCATGCTCGAAACGCTCGATGTTGCGTTTCATTTCGCTATACCAAGTTGCCAATTTAAGACCAAAAGTTGTCGGCTCAGCGTGTACCCCGTGGGTACGACCCATCATGATGGTGAACTTGTGCTCCTTAGCCTTATCAGCGATGATGTTGGTGAAGTTTTCAAGGTCACGACGAATGATGTCGTTGGCTTGCTTGTAAAGGTAGCCATAGGCAGTATCCACCACGTCTGTAGAAGTCAAACCGTAGTGAACCCACTTGCGCTCTTCACCAAGAGTCTCAGAAACCGCACGTGTGAAGGCCACCACATCGTGGCGAGTCTCCTGCTCGATCTCCAAAATACGGTCGATGTTAAAGTCCGCCTTCTCGCGAATCAAAGCCACATCTTCCTTAGGGATTTCCCCCAACTCAGCCCATGCCTCGTCAGCCAAGATTTCCACCTCAAGCCAAGCACGGTATTTATTTTCTTCACTCCAAATGTTCGCCATCTTAGGGCGAGAGTAACGGTTGATCATGTTTTCTCCAATTCTATATATTTTTCTCTCTACTTTAACGTTCAGATAAATTAACCTCTATAATTTAAAATGGCAGGTCATCATCAGTCCCCCATGAGCCAAATTTATTTGCCTCTAGTTTACTTTTTTTATGCTCTAGTGAATTTTTTTGTTCTATTAACCGAGCTTCGTCATAATCTAAAATATTCCTTTTTTCCTCTAATTGAAATATCTTTCCATTTGTTCCTACATCATTCAACCATAAATCAGCCTCTATCTTGGAACGCTCCAAATCGATTCGTTTTAACTCATTATCAATAGATTTTATTTTATTTTGAACTTCAAACATCTCATCAAAGTCCGAGCTGAATGGATCACTATTTGAATAAAATGAACTAGGGTTTGAATTGAATGAGCTGTTATTCGGATAAAATGGATTAAAGTTTGAATTGAATGAGTTGTTATTTGGATAAAATGGGTTAGGATTTAAATTGAATAAATCATCATCCTCATCATCATTGATACCACCAAACAAAGAATTTTGTACTCTATATTGCTTAGCATCTTCATCCGATAACTCATTGACTAGTTGAATAAAACGCTCACTGTTTATTATGTATAACTCTTTACAAACTTTCTCTTCAGTATTTTCAATAGGATTATTAATATCATAGCCTACATTTAGATTCCATAACTCTGTCATTAACTCTATTCTTGGACCAATAGTTCTCCCGCTTTGCTTATAAAGCAAGTCGGATTTCCTATCGGAAATACCATCATTAGTTACAAAAATTACTTTGTTTCCAAGTGATTTTCCATCCTTAGAAAGTTTATGTAACAGTTCTTCCCATAATATATAATCTCCATATTTTCGTGAATATGTCAATCCTGCATAGGTACGATTGGGACTTTTTTCGTAATCTTTTTTACTATCATTTATTCCTGGAGGTATCTGTTGTTCGTATCTCTTTCCCCCTTTTTCCTGAACCTTGTCAATCCACTCTTGGGTTAACTTTTCAGCTACTGAATCATTAATTATTTTTTTTAAGCGTTCTTGTAACTCACTTACATCCTTTGTATATTTTTCATCAAAGATTTTATTAATTTCAGCTTCTAAGTCATCAATTTTCAAGATTTCCAAGAGTTTAGTTTTTACTTCTTTTTTCTGATTTTTATTTCGTAAAAATCCAAGAGGATCTTTACCACCCTTATCTTTAAAATTTTCTACCAAACTCCGAATTTCATTCACTATACTTTCTGCATAAGAATCTCGTTGGATTTCCGTTACCATTTTGATAGACTGCTTGTTAAAATGATATTCTAATCCAACTATATAAGGTATGAATAGATGGTCTTTAACAGCTTCTATTGTGTCTAAATACTTTTCAGCTAAGTCTGTCGGTAATCCCAAAATATCTGAGAGGATATTCGTATCTAAAACAATAAGGTTATTTTTTTCTCGCTTAAAATCAATAGAAGTTAATTTTTCTATATAGAACTCCGGAAAAAGTTCTTCCATACTTGCCATATTAATTATTCCTCCTAAAACTCATCCACATTACCCGGCACATCACTAAACAAAGTCACATGCCCCATCTTGCGGTTGTGCTTCGCTTCTATTTTACCATACAGGTGGAGGTGGGCGCTTGGATTTTCTGTGACATATTTCTCAGCCGCCTCGACGTGTTGCCCAAGAACATTTAGCATGACTGCTGGCGCATGCAGTTTGATGGTTGGCAATGGTGCTCCGAGAACACCCAAGATATGGGTATCAAACTGCGAGAAGTCACAGGCTTCGATTGAATAGTGGCCAGAGTTATGTGGGCGTGGGGCAATCTCATTGACAATGATGTCATCAGCCGTCGCAAACATTTCCACACAAAGAGTTCCAGAGAGGTTCAGTTGTTCAGCGATTCGCACTGCCATGGTTTTTGCCTTATCTGCTAGACTTTCTGAAATTCGAGCAGGCACAATGGTCTTAGAGAGGATGTTGTTGCGGTGGATATTTTCCTGAACTGGGAAAACCGTCACGTCCTTGCCATTACCAGACACGATAACAGAAATTTCAAGGTCAAAGTTGACAAATTCTTCCAAGACGCAGTCTGCTGAATCAGCTAGCGCATAGGCTTCTTCCAAATCTTCTGCCGAGCGAATAACCTTTTGTCCATGCCCGTCGTAGCCACCAGTCGCAGTCTTTAGGACATAGTTTTTGGACAAGTCAATCTCCGCTAAATCTTGACTTGAAGTCACGACCTTGTAGGGTGCCACAGTGACTTGGGCCTTGTTTGAGAGAAAGTCCTTTTCAAAGATGCGATTTTGCGAAATGCGGAGCAGGTCTGTTCCTTGAGGAAGCTGACCATCCTTGATGACAGCATCCAAACCGTCGGCATCGACATTTTCAAACTCATAGGTCAGGACATCGCAACGCTCAGCCAACTGACGGAGGGCATCCACATCGTTATAAGGAGCCACGATGATCTCTGCCACGCGAGAGGCTGGGCAATCCGCCGCAGGATCCAGCGCGATGACCTTGTGCCCCATGTAGATAGCAGAAATGGCCATCATCTGCCCCAGCTGACCGCCACCGATAATTCCGATTGTTTTAGATGAGCTCATTGGTAGACTCCTCTGCGATTTTTCCTTGCTCTTCTGCGAAATCAGCCAATGCTGTCGCGATAGCTTGATCCTCTACTGATAGGAGACGGAGGGCAAAGAGGGCCGCGTTAGTCGCACCAGCTTCACCGATAGCCATAGTTGCGACAGGCACGCCACCCGGCATCTGTACGATAGAGTAGAGCGAGTCCACGCCACTAAGGGCACGAGATTTGACGGGCACACCAATGACTGGAAGGGTTGTTTTAGCAGCTACCATTCCTGGCAAATGGGCTGCGCCACCAGCACCAGCGATGATGATCTTGATGCCACGGCTACGAGCTTCCTCCGCATGTCTGAACATGAGGTCTGGAGTACGGTGGGCAGAGACGACTTTCTTTTCATAGGCTACACCAAAGCGGTCTAAGACTTCAGCTGTTTTTTGCATGGTTGCCCAGTCAGATTTAGAGCCCATGATGATGGAAATAATTGGTTTCATATTTTCTCCTCTGAATAAACTAATTCTTTTGCTCAATATTTTTTACAGTAGCTGATTCAACACTATAATGTTGAACAGTCTGATTAACCAGATTTTCAACGCTCTTAGGTTTTATCAATAAACGAAGTATAATTGTCACAAGAGGTATAATGCTCGGCAAATCCTTCCATACAGGTGTCAACACTTCTTCACTATCACATCTTAAAAGCCAGTACTTTATTGTCTGCAATATTTTTCTTCTACTTTTCGTCTTCTCAGCTGTTCCAATAATCAAAGCCATCAGACTATGCGTCTCAACGCCTGCTTGACCAAGAATGACCTCAGATTTAGCGTAGCTATGACTGGCTAGTTCTATCATGATTTTTGGAAAATTAACTCCTGCTTTATAAGCGTTAGCAGGCTCTACCATTCTAGGGTTACACTCTATATAGTAAAATTGATCTCCCCTACGTATAAAATCTAGGGTTAGGCAACCGTGCCATTGTATATATTGTCCTAATTTTTCAACATGCTCTCTCGTTCTTTTAGATTCTATGCTTAATCTTGCCGCAGCCGAACCACCCGCGCCAGAACCTACTTTTACGCTAGAATGCACTGCGAGTAATTCTCCATGATCAAACACTGCTTGAACCTGACCATAGTCTCCAACTATGTCTTGCTGAACCATCCATTCCTCATCACTTGCTGTTAATTTGCTCGTCACTTCAGCCAAATCTTTCTTACTTGAAATCTTATAAACCGAGCGACCGGCAGTACCATAATCTGCTTTCAGCCAATAAGGATAGTCTAACAGTATAGAGTCTGCATCTTTCACGTACTCCCACTTAGGTGTGGGAAGTCCTAATAAATCCGCAGTTTCAGCAAAAGCAATCTTTCCAGCCAACATTTTAAACTGCTCTTTATCAGCAAGGGCGATTGGTAGCGATTGAGGCAAAAATTGTTTCCCATTTGCCAATAACCAGCCTTCTTCATGTGTTGGTAAAATGGCCTTGTAATTGGTTTTATGAAGCAACTGACTAACCTGTCTCAGATAATCTACAGGAAAACGATTCACATCAACTATCGGAACTCTATGGGTTAGACGACTGAAGTATGCAATGGAAAATCTTCTAGGAGATAACACATCAATTTTATAGCTTTCTTTCAACAAAACTGTCAAAGTTTCTCGTGAGGTCAAGCTTGAACCTTCTAAAAATAGCAATCTATTTTTCATTTTTCAAACACCTGAAGTCTATTTTTAAGTCTCACGGCTAAAAGTTTCATAGATTTGATTTACAAAGCCTTACCACCAATATCATGCCTATAAAAAAGACCTGTTGTGTCTTGTTTTTTTAGTTGGTCGTAGATTTTTTCCTGCGCAGCTGAGACAGTATCTGCTGTTGTGACCAGCATATAAACACGGCCACCGTTTGATAGGATGTCTTGGCTATTTTCCGCAAACTTAGCCCCTGCATAGTAGGTGATGATGTCGCCTTCTGTCTTGGCTGGCAACTCAACACCTTTTTCATAATCCAATGGATAGCCCTTGGATGCGACAACCACACCCAGAGTCACACCCTTATCTGTCCATGTGATGTTTGGCTCCTTCCCATCGAGGATATCCGTAACATTTTGTGCAAAGTCAGATGTCAAACGAGGCAGGATAATCTGAGTTTCGGGATCTCCAAAACGAGCATTGAACTCGATAACCTTAGGTCCATCAACTGTCAAGATAAGACCCGCGTAAAGGACACCAAGATACGGACGACCTTCTTTGATCATCCCTTCAAGGACTGGCTTGACAATGGTGTCAACCGCTGTGTCAACCACGCTCTGTGGCAAGTGAGGAACTGGTGCATAGGCACCCATCCCACCAGTGTTAGGTCCCTTGTCGCCATCGTAAGCACGTTTGTGGTCCTGAGCCGTTGGCATGATGTAGAACTTGTCCCCATTGACAAAGGCAAAGAGAGAGAACTCTTCTCCGTCAAGGAATTCCTCGATGACCACTCGCGCCCCCGAGTCACCGAACTTATTGTCCAAAAGCATCTCGTGAGCGGCTTCGACCGCTTGCTCAACCGTCTCCGCAACGACGACACCTTTCCCGAGCGCCAATCCATCCGCCTTGACAACGATAGGAGCGCCTTTCTCCTCGATATAAGCCTTGGCCTCCTCGAAATCTGAAAATGTGCCATAGGCTGCTGTTGGAACGTCATATTTGACCATGATTTCCTTAGCAAAATCCTTGGACCACTCCAGCTCCGCTGCAGCCCTAGTCGGACCAAAAGCCTTGAGCCCAGCTTTGTTAAAATCATCCACGATACCAGCAGCAAGGGCATCATCTGGACCGATGAAGGTCCAAGCAATATCGTTGGCTTTTGCAAACTCAATCAGTTTAGAATGTTCGGAAATAGAGATATTTACCAATTCTAGACCATCCAGAGTCATTCCGTCATTTCCAGGAGCTACAAAAACTTTTTCAACGTCTTTTGACTCAAGTAACTTCTTAGCAATCGCATGTTCACGACCACCCGAACCGACAACTAACAGCTTCATCTATCAACCTCTTTTGCGAATTATTTACTAACATTATACCACAAACGTTCGTTTTAATCTTGTTTCACTTAGCATTTTAAGCCAAAAAAGGAAAGAAACTGTTTTCTTCCCTTTCGTTTTTTAATGTCTAAAATGTCTCACACCTGTGAAGACCATAGTCAAACCGTATTTGTCAGCAGCTTCGATAGACTCTTGGTCACGAACTGAGCCACCTGGTTGGATGATGGCTTTGATACCTGCTTTAGCGATTTCTTCCACGTTATCCGCAAATGGGAAGAAGGCGTCGGAAGCAAGCACAGCGCCGTCAAGGCGGTCTTTAGCTTGGTCAATGGCAATGCGAACAGAAGCCACTCGGTTGGTTTGACCTGGCCCAACGCCAAGTGTCATGTGGTCGTTGGTCACGATGATCCCGTTTGATTTGACGTACTTGATAGCTTTCCAAGCGAACTCAAGAGCAGTCGCTTCTGTCTCGGTTGGCTGGCGCTTGGTCACCACTTGCCAGTCAGCTGGGCTTTCCTTGACCACGTCTTGATTTTGCACAAGAAGTCCACCAACCACGCCTGTGTATTCTGCCTCTACCTCACTAGCATCTTGAGCATCAAATGGCAAGGCAAGGATGCGCAAGTTTTTCTTTTTATTGGTCAAAATAGCTAGCGCTTCATCCGTATAGCTCGGTGCGATGATGATCTCGAGGAATACACCGTGCATCTTCTCAGCAGTCGCAGCATCCACCTCACGGTTAAGGACGACAATTCCACCAAAGATAGACACCGGGTCAGATTCATAAGCGTAGTCCCAAGCTGTTTCAATGTTGTCAGCCTGACCGATTCCACATGGGTTCATGTGTTTGAGAGCCACAACAGTTGGACGGTCTTTGAAATCACGGATGATACGGATAGCTGCATCCGCATCACGGATATTGTTAAAGGACAATTCTTTCCCGTTTAGCTGTTTAGCGGATGCAATGGAGTATTCCGTAGGAAGAGCTTTTTGGTAGAAGTCTGCATCCTGCTGAGGGTTTTCACCGTAACGCATGGGTTGCTTGAGGTCATAGGTCAAAGTGAGTTTTTCAGGTTTGCTTTCACCCACTTGAGCAGTGAAATATGCCGCAATCAAAGCATCATAAGCTGCTGTGTGGCGGAAAACCTTAGCCGCCAAACGTTGACGAGTTTCATAAGTAGTTTCACCATTTGCTGCCAATTCGTCCAAAACCACTGCATAGTCAGCAGGGTCTACCACAACCGTCACGCTGGCATGGTTTTTAGCTGCTGAACGAAGCATAGACGGCCCACCGATATCGATGTTTTCAACCGCATCCGCGTATGTCACGTCTGGTTTGAGGATGGTTTCCTTGAATGGGTAAAGGTTGACTACGACAAGGTCGATCAACTCAATTTTGTTGTCCTTAGCAGCCTCTAGGTGACTATCGAGATCACGACGAGCGAGGAGACCACCATGGATATTTGGGTGAAGGGTCTTGACACGACCGTCCATCATTTCTGGGAAACCAGTCACATCGTCGATGGCGATAGTATCCACCCCAGCATTGTCAAGGGCAACTTTAGTACCACCAGTTGAGATGATATCCCAACCAAGTTTTTTGAGTTCTTGGGCAAATTCAACGATGCCCGCTTTATCTGAGACTGAAATAAGTGCTCGTTTAGTCATTATTATTCTCCAATCTAAACTGTGGATTATAGCGATCTACCAGGTCTCTAGTTGCTCTTTCATTTCTAAACTGTAGATTATAGCGATCTACCCTGCGTTTCGTTTCTTCTTCATTAAATTTTAGTGTACACAAAGTAGGATTTATTCCATCAAGATAAGCGATAAATGATAGCATCCCAAAACTTCTTCCTTTTTCATCATAAGCACTCTTATACTGATTTACTGAGTTATTGAAAATATACTCTCGAATAACAAATGGTAATTGAAATGTAAGTTCATAGTTTGTATCATTATCATATTCAGCGGGATTAATTATCCATACATTTCTCTCAGTTTCATTCCAAGTGATTGTTACTTCTTGATGCGGGTTTCTACGTAGCGACTTACGAAATTTTTCATCGTCATTAGGTATAAGCGCTATAATTTGTGAACTCTTTGTGCTCGCTATATAAATACTTCCAACATTTTGCAATTTATCTACAAATTCATGCACAATTGGTTGGCGACTGTCAAAATCAAACCAGCTATTTAGTTGATCATAACTTAAACTATTAATCCACCTAGAAAAATCCTCTTTAAAGTTATTAAAAATATCGCTACTAATATCATTGCGAATATTGTGAATGGAAAACAATCTATCTACAATTTGATTTATAAAATCCCTGATCCAGCTATAATAGCCAGATGATAAATCCATTAAATAAATCTTATGAGCTATAGCCAATCTTTGAGCATCATCTGTAAATCCCGATGTCGAAAAAAGAGCATAATTATAATGATATTTAGGCAACTTTAACTCTTGACTAGTCATCTCAACTGTAGAATAATTAGTATTTACGTCTTGTAGAATACCTATTCCCATTCTAACTCTATCTATACCTACCTTATTACTGGTATAAAATTTAGCCTCTAAAAATAAACGTATAGGATATACAAATGGTGGTGTAATACGAAACGTTCCTAACGAATCAAATTGATGGTAACCACCTCTCCCCTTGATATTTAGGCCATTCCTAGGTAAATCTACAATCTCATTATCGGTACTCGTTACTAAATCATATCCGTTAACTTTTAATAACTTAGCCAGTACAATTTCTAATAAATATCCTTTAGCTTGTGGTTTTTTCATAATTTCCTCTCCGCTCCCAAACTATCCAAGACTTCTGGATAAAGTTTGTACTCTGTTTCGTGGATGCGAGTCTCGAAAGTATCCACGGTATCCCCTTCAAGGCGTGGTACACGAACCTGTTTGATGACCTTGCCTGTATCCACACCTGAGTCCACCCAGTGAATGGTCACGCCGCTCTCAGTAACTCCAGCATTCCAAGCGTCCTCAATCCCATGAGCTCCTGGAAATTCTGGCAGGTAGGCTGGATGAATGTTGATAATTCGGCCCTCATAAGCTGACAATAAAGTTGGCCCAACGATTTTCATATAGCCTGCTAAACAAACCAAGTCAATCTGGTGTTCTTCCAAGAGCTCGACAAGAGCTGCTTCGTAGTCCGCCTTGTTCTCAAACTCCTTGAGTTCAAAAGCATAGGACAGGACGCCGAGCTTGTCTGCACGTTCGAGCACATAGGCGTCACGATGGTCTGAAAAGACAAACTCCACCGGAAATTCTTCAGCAATCACCTGAAAATTTGAGCCGTTACCAGAGGCAAAAACCGCTATTTTTTTCATTTGATGATGACACTTTCGTTTTCTTTCTTGACGATGCGACCAATCTCATAGACTGGTTCATCCAGCAATTCCTTGATGCGACCTACATTTTCAGGGCTAACTGCCAACATGAGTCCCACACCCATATTGAAGATTTCAAACATTTCTTCATGCTTGATTTCACCGTATTTTTCAAGAGCTTTGAAAATAGGAAGGACTGGAACCTTGTCTTCTTCAATTTCCGCAGCTAGGTCAGCCGCAAACATACGAGGGACATTCTCGATAAATCCACCACCTGTGATGTGGGCAATACCGTTGACCAACTCTTCCTTGATGAGTGGTAAGACAGCCTTGACATAGATACGAGTCGGCTCAAGAAGAACTTCCTTGAGTTTCTTGCCTTCCAATTCTGGCAAGACTTCCTCACCTGTGTAGTCCGCAAAAACACGACGCACGAGTGAGTAACCATTTGAGTGAATCCCACTTGAAGCAAGTCCGAGAAGAACATCACCTTCTGCCACTTTTGAACCGTCAATGATTTGAGATTTTTCAGCCACGCCGACCGCAAAACCAGCCAAGTCATAATCATCTGCGCCATACATACCAGGCATTTCAGCCGTTTCTCCACCGATGAGAGCTGCACCAGCCTGCACACAGCCTTCTGCCACACCAGCAACCACTTGTTCTAGTTTAGCTGGTTCATTCTTCCCTGTCGCCACATAGTCGAGGAAATAGAGAGGCTCCGCACCTGCAGCGATGATATCATTGACACACATGGCTACACAGTCCTGCCCAATCGTGTCATGCTTGTCGTACTTGATAGCCAGCATGAGCTTAGTGCCGACGCCATCAGTCCCTGAGATCAATACGGGCTCTTTGACATCTGTTTTTGAAAGGTCAAACATGCCACCGAAACCACCAAGAGCTCCCATAACACCTACGCGTTCTGTACGAGCCACATGCTTTTTGATCCGCTCAACAACTTCATAACCTGCTTCAACATCTACACCCGACTGGGCATACGCATTTTTATTTGCCATTTTATTTTTCCTTTTCTTTGAGAAGATTGCGACGTATTTTTAGATAAACAATTATTTTATCTAAAAATACTAGTCAGGGCTCTAGCTTTGGTCCCATAAGACAAAGCGTCTACTGACAAATGCTTTAGCTTTTAGTCAGTAGTGAGACGTGGAGCATAAGCATTTTTATTTGTCATATTCTCTTCCTTGCCTTTCATGGAGAGTCTTTATCCGTCTATTTGTAAAAACTGGTCTTATCCCCCAAGCTTCTACGATATTCTTCTTCATAGTCGTAGAGAGGAGTTGGGTAGTCGCCGTCAAAGTAAGCGACACAGAGACCACCGTTTGGCGCATCTGTTTCGATGCCAATAGAATTAATCAAGCCATCAATCGAAAGATAGGTCAGGCTATCCGCACCAATGATTTGGCGAGTCTCTTCGACTGTATGATTGGCCGCAATCAGCTCCTGACGCGTCTGGATATCAATCCCGTAAAAACATGGATAAGCTAGCGCAGGACTGCCAATAGCAACGTGAACCTCAGAGGCACCTGCTTCTTTCAAGAGCTGAACGATGCGGCGAGAAGTCGTCCCACGGACAATGGAATCATCAATCATCACCACACGTTTACCTTTGACAACGCCCGAAACAGCAGATAGCTTCATCCGAACCCCTTGCTCCCGCAATTCTTGAGTTGGTTGGATAAAAGTGCGTTGGGTATATTGGTTTTTAATCAGCCCCATTTCATTTGGCAGACCGGATTCTTCTGCAAATCCCATAGCTGCGCTGAGTGAAGAATTGGGCACACCGACTACGATATCCGCCTCATGCTTAAATTCACGCGCCAATTGGGCACCCATACGTTTCCGTGCAGTATGGACATTGATCCCATGGATGTTAGAGTCAGGGCGGGCAAAGTAGATATACTCCATAGAACAAATCGCCAACTGGGTATCATTCGTATAACTATCGTACTGGATACCATTGTCATCGATAATGACAATTTCCCCTGGCTTCACATCACGAATCCACTCTGCTCTGATGACTTCAAAAGCACAGGTTTCAGACGAAACCACCACCGCTCCGTTTGCCATTTTTCCGATAGAAAGCGGACGGAAGCCATTAGGATCAAGCGCAGCAATCAACTTATCCTCAAACAGCAGGATATAAGCAAAGCCACCTTTGACAAGGCTGAGCGCCTCCTTGATTTTGCCCATCAAGTTCGGATTGTGACTTCGACGAATGAGGTGGGCCAAGATTTCCGAGTCCGAAGTTGAACTAAAAATAGCGCCACTTTGTTCCAATTCTTTCTTGAGCGATTCGGCATTGGTCAGATTTCCGTTATGAGCAAGTCCAAACTGCATATCATGAAAGCGAAAAAGGAAGGGCTGGATGTTATCCACAGAAGCTTCGCCAGCAGTCGCGTAACGAACATGCCCAATCGCGCTCGTACCAGTCAATTTATCCAAATTAGCTGGATTTTTGAAGACTTCTGATAAAAGCCCCATATCACGATGACGCTTCAATTGTCCCTGATCATTGGAGAGGATTCCTGCCCCCTCCTGACCACGGTGCTGAAGACTGTGGAGACCAAAATAGGTCAATTTAGCAGCATCTGGATGTCCCCAAATACCAAAAACGCCACATTCTTCATTAAGAGATTTTACTTCGTATGTCATTTTTTATACCTAATTTTTATTTGTGTATCACCAAGAGCTAAATCTACATGACTTTTACATTACTGATACTATCTATTAGAAAATCTGTAAGTCTTATTTTCCAGTAAAGTATTTAACCGCCGACGCAAACAGATGCTGGTCTTTATCTCCTGGGATGTTTTGGAAAAGACCATCTTCATAGCGTTCTGAGTGTCCCATTTTACCGATGATTTGGCCGTTCTTGCTGGTAATTCCTTCGATAGCATTTACCGAACCATTCGGATTGTACTTAGAATCCATACTTGGTTTACCCTCGAAGTCAACGTATTGGCTGAAAATTTGTCCATTATCACGGAGCTCTGCAAATTCCTCAGCCGTCACGACAAATTTCCCTTCACCATGCGATACTGGAATGGCATGGATATCGCCCACTTGTACTCCAGCCAACCATGGTGAGTTGGTATTGGCAATCCGAGTTTCCACCATCTTGGCCACGTGCTGGTTGGCATCATTGTAGAAGAGGGTTGGGCTAGTACTGCTGGCATCCTCGAAGTTTCCGTATGGAAGAAGACCTGATTTGACCAAGGCCTGGAATCCATTACAGATACCGATAATCAAGCCACCACGAGCGATAAAGCTATCAATCGCAGCACGCACTTTTTCATTAAGAAGGATATTGACAATAAATTTAGCTGATCCATCCGGCTCATCCGCAGCTGAGAATCCACCTGCAAAGAAGAGAATGTTTGCCTTGCCGATATTGTCAACCATGGTTTCAACTGACTTGACAATAGCTTCTTCATTCAAGGTCACAAATGGCACCAAGTTAACTTCTGCACCTTCTTTTTCAAAAGCTTTTGCTGAATCATATTCTGAGTTGGTTCCTGGGAAGACTGGGATGTAAACCACAGGTTTTTCAATAGTTTCCTTGGCTTTGATGACTGCGTCAGAAGCGGCAGCTGGAACTTCAGCCAATTCTTTGGCTTGTGCAAATTCAGTAGGGTAAACTTCTTCTAGTTTTCCTTGGAAGACGCTGTCAAGTTTCTGTCCATCTAACTTCACACCGTTGACAAGGAGTGTAAAGTCTGCGCTTGTTTGACCGATTTTCTCTACTCCAGCAATCTCTTCAGGAGATGTGAAGACAAATCCGCCCAATTGAGCTGTTAAAGAACTTTCAAGTTCAGGCAAGGTCACCTCTGCACCAATATGGTTCCCAAAAGTAGCAAGGACCAAGCTTTCAAGGACACCTCCGTATTTAACAGCTGATGCAGATGTTACTTTGTGTCCAGCTTGGATAGCTTCAAATTGAGCAAAATTAGACTTGATAAGATCAAAGTCAATTTCTTGTGCTAGAGCTTGACCTGGGATGTAGTAGATGTTTTCACCAGCAGTCTTGAACTCAGGAGAGAGGACCTTACGGCTATCTGCCGTCGTCACCCCAAAGGCAACCAAGGTTGGTGGTACGGTTAATTCTTCAAAAGTACCAGACATAGAGTCCTTACCACCGATAGATGGCAAGCCAAGTTGGATTTGTGCTTCGATAGAACCTAGAAGAGCTGCTACTGGTTGACCAAAACGCTCTGCTTGCTTGTCCATGCGCTCGAAGTACTCTTGGTAAGAGAAGCGAGCCTTGGACCAGTTGGCACCAACGGCAACCAAACGAGCAGTTGCTTCAATAACCGCATAAGCAGCACCGTGGTATGGAGACCATTCTGCAACATGAGGGTTAAAACCTTGGGCCATGACTGACGCAGTGTGAGTCACCCCGTGCTGAACTGGCAACTTCTGAACAGATGCCTCAGTTGGTGTGAGTTGGTAGCGACCACCAAGTGGGTGATTGACCGTTGAACGACCGACCGAGCAGTCAAAGATGGTTTGCAAGCCTTTTTGACTCGCATGGTTGAGATCAGACAGAACCGCAAGGGTATCTGCTTCAAGTGTGTCAGCAGATGTTTGACGTTCTTCTGGGAGTTTGGCATCCTTGTCCACAACCTTGGCATCAACGACCACACGCACACCATTTGTATCAAGGAAACGACGTTCCAAGTCCACAATAATTTCACCATTCCAGTGCATGACTAGATTTGGTTTTTCAGTTACTGTTGCAACGACAACAGCGTCAATATTTTCTTTATTACATTCAGCAACGAAGGCATCTACGTCCTCAGGACGCACCACAACTGCCATCCGTTCTTGTGATTCAGAAATGGCAATTTCTGTACCGTTCAAACCTTGGTATTTAAGAGGAACCTTGTTGAGGTCGATTTCAAGACCATCTGCCAATTCACCGATAGCCACACAGACACCACCTGCTCCAAAGTCGTTGGATTTCTTGATGAGACGAGTGACATCGCCATTACGGAAAAGGCGTTGAATCTTGCGTTCTTCGATAGCATTCCCCTTTTGAACCTCAGCACCAGCAGTCTCTACAGACTCAACTGTTTGAACCTTAGAAGATCCTGTCGCACCACCGACACCGTCACGTCCAGTCTTACCACCGAGCAAGATAATCACGTCACCAGCTTCTGGTTTTTCACGGACTACATTGCCCTTAGGAGCAGCACCAACAACGGCACCAAGCTCCATGCGTTTAGCTACAAAGCCTGGGTGGAAGTATTCACGAACGTAAGTTGTTGCCAGACCAATTTGGTTACCATATGAAGAATAACCGTGAGCCGCTGTCTTCGAAATGACTTGTTGTGGCAATTTCCCAGCGCGAGTTTCCGAAATCGGCGCTGTAATATCACCAGCGCCTGAGATACGCATAGCTTGGTAAACGTATGAACGCCCTGACAGCGGGTCACGAATAGCTCCACCGATACAAGTAGCAGCCCCACCAAATGGTTCAATTTCCGTTGGGTGGTTGTGGGTTTCGTTTTTAAACATAAGGAGCCATGGTTCTTTCACACCATCAACGTCCACTTCGATTTCAACCGAACAGGCATTGATTTCGTCCGACACTTCCATATCGTCCAAACGACCATTAGCACGCTCATAACGACCGAAAATAGTCGCCATATCCATTAAGGTTTGTGGTTTCTCCGAACGTCCCAACTCATCACGCATGGCAATATACTTGTCATAGGTCGCCTGTAATTGTTTTTGAAATTTAGAAGCTGAGAAATCAATCTGTTTCAACTCTGTCTCAAAAGTCGTGTGACGGCAGTGGTCAGACCAGTAAGTATCCAAAACCTTGAGCTCTGTCTCAGTCGGCACGCGCCCGATTGACTTGAAGTAGTCTTGAATAAAGAGCAGATCATCCACTTCCATGGCCATCCCTTGCTCTGCCTTGTAGCGAGCAAAGTCTTCTGCCGTATAGCTTTCAAAGAAAGTCAATTTAGGAATGGTCTTGTCCGACTCAGAAAATTCCTGCTTGGCAATCCCAGTCGTGATGTCCTTGAAACGAGAATCAACTGGGTTGAGCAGGTAGTTCTTGACCGCTTCCAACTCAGTCGCATCAATATCTTTATTAACCAGATAAAGTTGGGCTGTGTTGACTGTCACATCACTCGAACTCCCCAGCAAAAGCAAGGCTTCCTGTGACGAAGCTGCACGCTGGTCAAATTGCCCTGGCAAGCTTTCAATGGCAAAGAAAGCATAGTTAGCAAGATCCGCTTGCACAGCTGATTCATCCAAGACATGATCCGTCACCTGCTCAGAGAAGATGTGTTTTTCCGCAGGTGCAAACAAGTCCTCTGCCAAATCAAAGACATCATAAACCTGCACAATGCGAATACTTTTCAAAGTTGACAATCCCAAGTTGTGCTGGAGCTCCCTTACCAAACTCTCTGATTTAACCTGAAAATCAGCCTTTTTTTCAACAAAAATACGTTTATCCATCAATTCTTATTCCTTTATTTCAGCTCTTGCAATGTTCCCAACGACTTCTAGGTTGTTATTTCAAACCCTGCAACTTTTCCCAGACAATCTCGTAAACATCTGTCAATTCACCTAGTCCCCGACGAAAAACATCCTTGTCCATGTGGTTGCCATCTGCATCCCACAAACGGCAGTTATCTGGTGAAAACTCGTCTGCCAAGATAATCTTACCATCTTTGTCAAATCCGAACTCTAGCTTAAAGTCAATCAATTTAAGACCAATCTCAGCAAACCAAGCTTTCAAGAGCTCATTGATACGACGGGTTTCTTCTTTCAAGTAAGCAATCTGCTGGTCATCCGCAATTTTTAGGAATTTCACATGCTCATCATTGATAAAGGGATCATCCAAATCATCATTTTTATAGTAAAATTCGACAATTGGAGTCTCAAATGCGATACCTTCTTCTACGCCAAAACGTTTTGAAAAGGAACCAGCCGTGTAGTTGCGGAGCACAACTTCCAAAGGAATAATCTCCACCTTTTTATTGAGTTGTTCCGTGTCCGAAATTTTCTCCACAAAGTGAGTCGCCACACCAGCCGCATTTAATTTCTCAAAAATAAAAGATGAAATCTGATTATTCAAGACTCCCTTGCCCGCAATCTGCTCCTTCTTGACACCATTGAAGGCAGTCGCCTGGTCCTTGTAAGTCGAAATAATGAGATTTTCATCCTCAGTTGTATAGATGTCTTTAGCTTTTCCCGAATAGATTAGTTGTTTTGACATTTTAAAGTTCGCCTTTCGTTTTACTTGAGCACATTCTACCATAAAAGCATGAAAAATTCAAGATTTTTACGAATAAATAACGTTTTTCTATTTTAAGCATAAAGAAAAACTGCAAGATGAACTCTTCTCACAGTTTTAAAAGCATTTATCCTCTGAAAAACACGAATATTACCCTTTATTCAAAAATTGATCCCAAAAATAACGGAGATAGCTCTTCTTTCCTGTGATCATCTGTAGGCGGCCTTCTAAACCATAGCGAAGTGTTGCAGCCTGCTCAGAAGTCAGATGGGTCTCCGCCTCTATTTTAAAGAAATTTCCCTTTTCAGTCTTGGTAGCTGTCGCATCAATATTCGTAATCGCAGAAACAAGAACGAGCTCTTTGTTGGCATCCTTGGTTGTAGTGAAGCGAACAGAATCACCTACTTTTAGCCTTGCAACATCTTTTGAACTAAGATAAGCTGTGAGTTTGGTTTTTCCTTCCTTTTCCAAGGATGGATAGAGTTGAGCTAGCAGGGTTCCTTCTGCGACCATGGTAGAGTCACTGGTCTCAGGATTAAGGTGAAGCACCCCATCCTCGCTTGCTATAATCTTCCCCTTCTCTAGGAGACCTCCTTGGACTTTCTTACCCGACTCTGCTTCTAAAATTTTCTGATCCAAAAGGGTTAATTCCTGACCGACTTTGACTAGGTGCTGGGACTTGAGCGATTCCAGTTGACTATCCAGTCCACTTGCGTAGGCTTGTTGAGCTCCAGATCCCGCATACTGCACACGATAAGTAGCTAAACTAGACTCTAGCTGGGTAATTTGTGCATCCACCTGTGCAATAACTTGCGATTTAGCTTGCGGATCTTCTACGCCTTGGTTTTTATAGGTCTGATAAAAAGAGTAGGCCGCATTTTGACTATCCAATTGAGCTCCTGTTTCAATCGCCGACTTAGCTGTTTTGTAGTCTCGGATTTTATCCTCTGTTTGGCTGATAAGATTGCTAATCTCGGCCTGGCTCTGGCTTGCTGCCGCATTTTGAGAGGAGATGCTGGCATTTTGCTGAGAAACATTACTTCTAAGACTACTAGCTTGGCTGAGATAGTCCCGAAACATCTCTTGGTAACCAAACTTATCCGCCTCTGGAAATTGATTACTCCCCTCTTGCAAACTGGATTGCAAATACCCTAACTGCTTTTTTTGATCCTTTAACATCTCCAACTGACTGGCGTATGCTTCGACCTGGACAGCCTCAGCCCCTTGCTGGTACTGAACCAGTAGATCTCCCTGCTTGACTAGTTTGTTTTCTTCTAGATAATTGGCCACGATGCGTTGATTGCTAGTCGACTGGATGTTGGCAATGATCCGACTAGGTTCGACAGTAGCTCGGGTAGACAAACTAATCTCCTTCTCTGCAAAGACTGCAAAGCCAAGTAAAAACACGAGCAGAAGTAACATGGGTAAAATCACTCGACTGGAAAAATTATGGTAACGACGATGGTAAAACTCCGCACTTTCTAAAAATTCTGGTTGCATCTTCTCCTCTTTCTAGCTATTGACCAAATGGGCATAAAATCCACCTCGAGCAAGTAAGTCCACATGATTTCCCTCTTCGACAATCTTGCCCTGATCCAAAACAACAACCTTTTCTGTCCGCTCAGCGATGGTCAAGCGGTGGGCGATGAAAATCAAGGTCTTGTCTAAAGCCATGAGATTATCCACGATCCGCTTCTCTGTCAAAATATCCAAACTGCTAGTCGCCTCGTCCAAGATCAAGACAGGTGCATCCGTCAAGAGTGCACGCGCCAGAGCGATTCGTTGCCGTTGCCCACCAGAAATTCCAGCCCCATCCGAAGTTAATTCTGTCTGGTAATTCAGTGGCATGCGCTCGATATCCTCCCGAATCTCGGCCAACTCAACCGCCCGTAAGATATCTTCCTGAGTCGTCCCCTCCTTAGCTCCAAGGAGAAGATTTTCCAAAATCGTCCCGTTAAAGACATAGGGCTGTTGAGGCAGATAGTTAATGTACTGGCGCAAAGCCTTTTTGTCAATCTGATTAAGATTAACACCACCCAGACTAATCTCTCCCTGACTAGGGTCGTAAAAATTAACCATCATCTTGGCTAAGGTGGTCTTACCTGACCCCGAAATCCCCACAAAAGCCATCTTAGACCCTTGAGGAATGGTCAAATTGATATTCGACAAGACGTCACGACCATAGCCATACTTATAGTGGACTTGTTTAAACGTCATATCCCCTTTCATCATGCTCAAATCTTCGACTGTTTTCTTCTCCTCAAACTCCGAAGCTACTAGATAAACCTCATTTAGACGGTTATTGGCGACCTGCGCTGTCTGAAGCTTGGTTTGCAGGTTGATGATATTTTCCAAAGGATTGGTAAAGTAAACAAGCAAAGTATTATAAGTAATCAGCTGGCCCAAACTCATTTTCCCATCCATGACAAGAACTGCTCCCATCCAGAGAACACCAACATTGAGCAGGAGCTGGGCAACTTTTTTCAGAGCCTTTTGCTGGCTTTCTGCCCGACTATAGGTAAAAGATTTTTTCAGATAAGCCACAAATTCCTTGTCAATCTTTTGATAGCGCGAACTCTCACTGGTCAAAGATTTAATGGTCTCAATGCCGTTGATGTCCTCGATGATAGAAGAAGACAGAACCGCATTAGCTTCCATGGTATCCCGATGCATCTTTTCAAAAGGCTTCATAAAGGCAAAGATAATCACTGTATAGATGGGAAGCGCAAGTAGACTAATGAAAAAGAGTGTCATATTTTGTGAAAACAAGACAAGCGAGATAATCAAAATCGTCGACACATCTAGGAAAATCGACAGAATGGTCGACGCCAGCGCATCAATGATACTATTGGCATCTGTAAAACGAGATACGATTTCTCCTGTCCTGCGTGTCGCGAAAAAGGACATCGGCAGGTGAAAAACATGCTTGATGTAGGACAAAATCACATCGATGGACAACCGTTGACCCAGAACAAGTAAGAGGTATTCCTGCGCATAAGACAAAATCTGCTGGAGAATATAGACGATGACTAGTCCTATTGAGATGATGCCCAGCGTCGAGCGCATCTGGTCTGGTACGTAACTGTCAATGATAGACTGAAGATAGTAGGAGCCCACAATATTAATCAAGGTCACCAAGAGTGTCGCTAGGACGATATTGGTAATTAAGCCACGCTGTTTGAGTAAGATTGGCAAGAAGGATAGGAGACCCTGTTTCTTCTCCTTATGAGGTTTATAGCCCGGAGATGGCGCCATAAAAATACTGACCCCTGTCCATTCTTGCGCAAATCGCTCACGGGAAATCTTGGTCAGCTTGACACCAGGATCCGGATCAGCGATATGAATATGCTTTTTATCCTGACCTATCACCACATAGTAGTGGAGCAACTTCCCTTCCTTGAGCACATGAGCCACAAAAGGAAAGGTCAAATCTGGCAGATCAAAGAGCGTCATATCCGCCTTGATAGCCCGCGTCTCAAACCCAATCTCCTCTGCCACCTTTACAAGTCCCAAAGCGGTCGTCCCATCCATGGTCGTCTTGGCTAACTCTCGTAGATGAGCCAAGGAGTAATAACTTCCATAGTAACCAAAGACCATAGCCAAGGAAGCCACACCACAATCCATCTGGTCCACCTGGGGACGATAGTATCTTTTCCTAAATTTCATATCCTTCTCCTTTTTCTAACAATCTCTTTAAAAATTTGTAAGATTATTTTAACCAAATAAAGAAGAAATAAGGGAATTATTTCTGAAAAAACAATATCCTCACCTGAACAGCACTTTTACCAAAGAAAATAGGCAGAACTTTTGTTCTGCCTGCTTAAAGTAACCGTTAAAAAATGAATATCCACAAATAAACTATTCTGAAATGATATTCTCTTCACTTCTATAAAGTGAAATAAAGGTCATCAAAAATAATGACATCGTAGGTATATCAAAACATTCAAACCATGTAGGTAAATTTATTTTGTTTATATTAGCCACGATTCTAATAAGTAATTAAGCCATCGAGCTAAATAATACAGTGGTCTTTGGCCAAGCTTTTTGTATTAATTGAACGACTTTCATCTCAAACTCCGATCTGATGGTTCATCAATTCCCTATCTTACTTTCTTTTGTTTTGTACTTGTATCCTAGATAAAACAAACCAAACAGAATTGGATAAGTTTCTGGATAAAACAAGGTATTGAGCGGTTTTTTCAAAATCAAATACGTTGCGATGTAGATAATGAGTGATACAATAAAATATCCCTCAGCAAATCCTAATAAGAATTTTTTCATGGTAGACTCCTATTTACCTGACAAGAGTGCTCGAGTTGTTAAAATAGCTCCACCTGTATATACAAAACCTTTTACAAAACCGACTGCCACAGGGATAAGAAGGGGAAAGGCTCCCCCTTGAATTTCCTGCAAGTCCGTATCAGTCATTGTTTCAAATTTTAAAATAGATTTTTCCATATCATCTCCTCCTATTACCATCTACTCGTCACATAATTATAACCTGCAATTCCTGCTGCAGTAATTCCACCAGCAATTTTAGCTGCTGTCACAGGATTAGCAATCACCCAAGCTACAATCGGCCACGCTCCCCCATTCACATCCGTCAACTCTTCTTCTGTAAGAGCTACAAAGTTCTGTTCCATGTTGTCAAAGTTTGTCATCTTTTTCTCCTTATTTTTTTCTATATATCTAATCTTTGACCTCTAAGCCACTTAAATAGCCAGATTGGGTAAATTACTGAAATCATTTTCTTATCTCCTTCCCTTTTTTCTTACCTATCTATTCGAAAAACAATTCGAAAATGAACAATTCATTCATTTTTATTTTAAAAACCACTTAATGAACCACGGATAAAAACCGGTCACATACATAAACGTTCCTCCTTTTTCTTTCTCATCTCTTTATTCGCAATTTCTACTAAAAGTTTCTCTTTTTTCTGCAAATAAAAAAACAACATGATTTGCATGTTGCTTTTGGCTATTTTTTATCTTTAATAATCGCTACTACATCCGCTACACTTTGAAGTTGATCGATTTCCTCATCAGTGATTTCGATACCAAATTCATCTTCTAGTGTCAAAACAAACTCCATCAAATCCACTGAGTCCGCATCGAGATCGTCTTTCAAACTTAAGGCTTCTGTTACGGCAAAGTCTTCTCCCTGACGCTCTTGGATAATGGTTACAATACGGTCAAAAATTTCTTTTTCTGTCATCTTTTTTATTCTCCTGAAAATTCACGCGCAGTCTGGGCAACTACGTCTGTTTCTAGCATGGTACGAATCTGGCGAATCGTACTATACACAGCCTTGGCATCACTTGAGCCATGAGTCTTGACAACCGGTGCCTTAACACCAAACAAGACCGCTCCACCAACATCTGAATAGTTGAGTTGCTTTTTCAAACCTTTAAGGCTATCCTTGAGAAGAAGAGCACCTAGTTTCGCTCGAAGACCACCACCTGTGATAGCTGTCTTAAGCAAGCCCATGATACCCATGGCTGTTCCTTCGATAGATTTGAGAACAGCGTTTCCCGTGAAACCATCTGCCACAACAACATCCGCAACGCCATTCATCAAATCACGCGCTTCCACGTTTCCGACAAAATTCAAGCTTTCATCAGCTGCTAGCAAGGCGTAGGTTTCCTTACGAAGGGGATCACCCTTGCTACTTTCTGTTCCATTGTTGAGCAAACCAACACGTGGTTTCGAAATCCCACGAACATTTTTCGCATAAAAGGAACCCAAAACAGCGTATTGGTGGAGGTGCTGGGCAGTGTTTTCCGCATTGGCTCCAAGGTCTAGCATGTCAAAGCCTTTGCCATCAATGGTCGGTAAGGTCGACATGAGTCCAGGACGGTCGATATTCTTGATACGACCTACAATGAAGAATCCTGCAGCCAACAAGGCACCTGTATTCCCAGCCGAGAGGACAGCGTCTGCCTCTCCTTCTTTGACTGCCTTAGCCGCTAATACCATACTGGCATTTTTCTTCTTACGAATAGCTTTTGTAGGTTCATCATCAAAATCAATCTTCTCATCCGTATGGATAATGCTGACACGTTCTGTCGCTGTTAGATATTGCTTGATTTTGCTTTCGTCTCCATAGAGTTGAACCTCAATATCTGAAAAGTCAGCCAGGGCTTGATTGACACCCTCAACGATAGCTTGAGGTGCATAATCGCCCCCCATAGCATCTACTGCGATTTTTTTCATTTGTCTTCCTCTTTTAGTAATTGTCCCCAGTCTGCTAGGGAATCAATAAATTTCTTTGATTTTAGGTGAATTCCAACATACTCTTCGTAGATTTGGTCTATAAACTTGCGCAAGTCTTGCTTGATTTCGGGCTTGAGCGAAATGGTCTCCAAGGTCTCAAAATCAATGGCTTGAAATTGATTGAGTAGATAAGGGATATTGGGATTGAGATGGCAACGTCTCTCATCTTCATGATAATGCTCTGGGCAGAGGCAGGCCCCATATTTGAAAGAAAAGTCAAAAGCCTGACCGATCCGATGGCAAAAGACACACTCATTAAAATTAAGGCTAATCCCAAATCGGGTCAAGATTTGAATTTCAAAAATATTGGTCAAAACCTGATAATCCAAACCCGCTTCCATCAACTCCAAAGTCTTTTGCAAAAAAGTAAACAAGGGAGCATCCTGCTGGTTATCCTGCAAACTAGCATCTGCAAGAGCAGCAACATAGGTCGCATAAGCCATGACAAAGAGATCACTATTAATCTTAGGAAAGGTCATCACCTCATGGTAGTCCTCGATATAGCTGAGCCCATCATCATTGATTCGTAAGAGAAATCGCGCCAACACCAAGGGCTGAATAACCGGAGCTAGTTTGGACTGACCAGCGTGTTTGACGAAAAACATGCGCTTGCCAGCCTGCTCGGTAAAAATCTTGACTAACTTGTCATCCTCACGAAAATTACGATTGTAGAGCACCAAGCCTTGACTCGTGATAGACTGAATCATGCTTCTCTCATGTACTCCTCAAGTCGTTTCATGGCTTCTTTGATAGTCTCCATGCTAGCTGCATAAGATAGGCGAACATAGCCTTCTCCGTAGCGTCCAAAGGCGGCACCAGGGATAAAGGCAACAGCCTTCTTCTGAGCAAAATCCTTCAAAAAGGCAAAGGAATCTTGATTGTATCCCGCAGGAATCTTAGCAAAGATATAGAAGGCACCGTCTGGTTTAATAATCTCAAAACCAAGAGCAGTCATTTTCTCGATAATATAATCACGACGCTGAATGTACTCCTTCTTCATAGGCTCCGCGTCGTTTTTACCCGCCGTCAAAGCCTCCACCGCAGCATGTTGAGCCATAGTGTTTGCGGCAGTAACCAAATATTGGTGACTCTTGATTAACTGAGCTGTAAAGGCCACAGGAGCAAAGATAAAGCCTAAACGCCAACCTGTCATAGCATGAGACTTAGATAAACCATTGATAATAATAGCCTGATCTCTCAGCATAGTTCCCAAAGATACATGGGCTTCGCCTGTATAGGTTAATTCTGAGTAAACCTCATCACAGACAACGAAAATCTCATACTTGCGTAAAACGTCCGCCAAGGCTTCCAACTGCTCCCGACTATAGGTAATTCCTGTCGGATTGGCTGGATAGTTGAGAATGACCGCCTTGAGCTTGTCGCCTTGCTCCAAAATGGCCTTTTCCAACATCTCAGGAGTCAAGACAAAACCATTTTCAGTCGTATCAATCTCGACAACCTCTGCCCCAACTAGATTGACAATCGGCTCATAACCTGGATAGGCAGGCGCTGGCAAGAGCACCTTATCTCCCTCTTCCAAAATAGCTGTCAAAGTAGCCGATAAAGCCTCTGTCGCCCCAATTGTAACCAAGATCTCATTTTCAGGATTGTAATCTAGCTGGTATTTTTCTTTTACAAAATCACTGGCTGCCTGACGTAATGTTAACAGACCACTCATCCCTGTATAGTAGGATTGGTTCTGGTCGATGGCCCGCTTAGCCGCTTCCTTAACATGATCTGGCGTTGTAAAATCAGGTTCCCCCAAGGTCAAACGCAGGACCCCAGGAATCTCCGAAATAGCCTGGTCAAACTGGCGAATCAAGGAAACTTGAATCTTGTCTAACTGTTTATTAAAGCGCTTAGTTAAGTCCATAGATACCTCCTACTCTCAAAACGTATCTCTATTATACTACAAAAGCCCCCCGACCGCAAAAATACATTATATAATATCTTTCCACTTTCTATTTTACTTTTCCTGTTTACAGGTCTATAATGGTAACAGATTATGATTGGAGGTTTTTATGTCATTTCTATCAAAAAATGGAGCAGGCATCTTGGACTGCCTTCTCATTTCTATCATTTCTTGGTTTCTAGGAGGACTTTTCCCCGTCGTGGGTGCACCCGTTTTTGCAATCTTTATAGGAATGCTCCTACACCCCTGGCTCTCCCCCTACAAACAACTAGATGCAGGTTTGACCTTTAGTTCCAAAAAATTACTCCAGTATGCTGTTATCTTGCTTGGTTTTGGTCTCAATATCTCGCAAGTCTTTGCAGTTGGACAAACTTCACTCCCTGTCATCCTATCAACAATTTCAATTTCCTTGATTGTTGCCTACCTCTTCCAGCGCTTCTTTGCACTGGATACAAAACTGGCTACCTTGATTGGAGTGGGGTCTTCGATCTGTGGAGGTTCTGCCATTGCGGCGACAGCGCCTGTTATCCATGCTAAGGAAAAGGAAGTCGCCCAAGCCATTTCCGTTATCTTTTTCTTCAATATCTTGGCTGCGCTCATCTTTCCAACTCTAGGAACCTGGCTTCATCTATCTAATGACGGCTTTGCTCTCTTTGCAGGAACTGCGGTCAATGATACTTCTTCTGTAACGGCCACAGCTAGTGCCTGGGACAGTCTTTATCAGACCAATACCCTCGAATCGGCAACCATTGTTAAACTCACGCGCACCTTAGCAATCATTCCCATCACTCTCTTTCTCTCCTACTGGCAAAGTCGCCAGCAAGAGAATAAGCAAGGCCTACAACTGAAAAAAGTTTTCCCACTTTTTATCCTTTATTTTATCCTGGCCTCTCTCTTAACGACTCTCCTTACCTCTCTCGGTGTGTCCAGTAGCTTCTTTACCCCTCTCAAACAACTCTCTAAATTCCTCATCATCATGGCCATGAGTGCCATCGGTCTCAAAACCAATCTAATTGCCATGGTTAGATCCAGTGGCAAATCTATTGTCCTCGGAGCACTTTGCTGGATTGCTATCATCCTCACCAGTCTTGGCATGCAAGCATTGATTGGTACTTTATAATACAAAAAGGTAGCCCATGGCTACCTTTTTATTTCTCAAGAATTAAGCGAGTATGTTCTCTCTTGATACAGCGATTCATCACGATGTCATCGCATCCTCCAGCACGCAGGATTTCCTCCGCTTCTAGATTTTCAAGTCCTAATTGCGCCCAAAAAATCTTGGCATCAGCCTTGAGAAAATCACGCGCCACATCTGGTAAAAACTCGCTCCGTCGGTATACATTGACAATATCTACAGGAAAAGGAATCTCAGCTAGACTAGCGTAAACCTTTTCTCCCAAGATTTCCCCACCTGCAGCCTTGGGATTAACTGGAATGATTTTATAGCCCCGAGCTTGCATTTCCTTGGTCACTCGATTGCTAGTTGTTTCTTCACGATCGGACAAACCCACTACTGCTAATGTTTTACTGGTTGCAAGATACTGACGAATCACACCATCACTTGGATTGATAAATTCTTGACTCATAGAGATCCTCCTTTTTCATCAGTATAGCACATTTTGAAAAGGCTTGCAGGTTTTGACTACAAAAATCTCCTAGCAAGTTTCTTTTCTTGCTAGGAGAACTATCTATTTCAAGTGAAAGATTAAATCTTTTTCTCAATACAAAATAGGGGCGAAAGAGGACGTTTTTCGTGAATACGAACGATGGCATCCCCTAAGAGGTGGGCAATAGAGATCTGTTCAATCTTATCAATCAAACGCTCTTCTGGTAGGTAGATGGTATCCAAAACAACCAATTTCTTAATAGCTGATTTTTGGATATTATCCATAGCAGGACCAGAAAGTACTGGGTGCGTACAGCTTGCATATACTTCAACAGCACCTGCTTCAGCAAGAGCATCCGCCGCGTGACAAATGGTTCCAGCCGTATCAATCATATCGTCAATCAAGATACAAGTCTTACCTTCTACTTTACCAATGATATTCATCACTTCACTGGTATTCATCTTGTCTACACTACGGCGTTTGTCAATAATCGCAATCGGAGTTTTCAAAAACTCTGCCAACTTACGAGCACGAGTCACCCCACCATGGTCTGGGCTGACAACCACGTAGTCAGATCCAACCATACCACGACGTTCAAAATAGTCCGCAATCAAAGGAGCACCCATCAAGTGATCTACAGGAATATCAAAGAATCCCTGAATCTGCGCAGCATGCAAGTCGATTGTCAATAAACGATCCACTCCAGCTACTTCAAGCATATTTGCAACAAGTTTTGAAGTGATTGGCTCACGCGCACGCGCCTTTCTATCCTGACGTGCATATCCGTAGTAAGGCATGACAACGTTAACAGATTCTGCACTGGCACGCTTCAAGGCATCTACCATAATCAAAATTTCAAGTAAATTATCATTTACAGGTGAACTAGTTGATTGTAGGATAAAGACGTGTTTTCCACGGATTGATTCTTCAATGTTGACCTGAATCTCTCCATCTGAAAATTGGCGAACAGTCGATTTCCCCAACTCTATCCCAATTTCTTGCGCCACACGCTCTGCCAATTCTCTATTTGAAGAAAGGGCAAACAGCTTTAAATCAGAAAAAGACATGATTTCCTCCGGTATTTATGTATCACTTGTTTTTTACACAACATTTTCCATCTACCATTGTAGCGCTTTTTCCTTTATTTTTCAATCAAAAATAAAACAAGAGCAAACATTTATACCCTTGTTTTTTACTAATTTATATTAGCTATATTAAAATTAAAAATCCTACATTTTAACAATCGATTTTATGATAGGATGAGATTTTTTCGAGACAAAGTTAGTATACTTCTCTCATACTTCCTGTATCCACATCATAGACAGCACCTGAAATAACCACATCATCAGGAATCAGTGGAGACTCTCGAAGCAATTGCATATCCTCTCTCACACTCTCTTCAACATCCTGGAATGGTAAAAAATCTTGATCAGACACATCAACTCCGAGCTCGTGTTTCAAATGTTCATGAAAACTTTCATTTTGAAAGGTTTGAGCTCCACAGTCTGTATGGTGAAGCACCACAATCTCTCTAGTCCCCATTTGTTGCTGGGAAATCACCAGCGAACGAATCATGTCCTCAGTTACTCGACCACCCGCATTCCGTAGGATATGGGCATCCCCAAGGGCCAAACCTAGAGCTTGCGCAACGTGCAGACGTGAGTCCATACAGGTCACGATAGCTACTCTGGTTTTGGGTTTAAGTGGCAGATTTAACTGCCCATGTAGGGCAACATAAGCCTGATTGGCTTGCATAAACTGTTCAAAATACGACACGATTCCCTCCTCAAAAATTTGATAATCAAATATTTCTCCTATCTTATCATTTTTAAGAGGATTTGTCACGGATTATGCAAAGACCTTTTTCAAAACTTCCTGAATCGTCGTCACACCAATGACTTCAATTTCCTTGGGTGGAGTAATTCCTGTCAAGGAATTCTTAGGTACATAAATCTTAGTAAAGCCTAGTTTTGCCGCTTCATTTATGCGTTGTTCGATACGATTCACGCGTCGAATCTCTCCCGTCAAGCCCAATTCTCCCACAAAACATTCCTGAGGATTGGTAGGCTTATCCTTGTAACTAGAGGCAATAGCCACTGCAACGGCTAAGTCAATGGCAGGCTCATCTAATTTGACACCACCAGCAGATTTGAGATAGGCATCCTGATTTTGCAGGAGAAGCCCTGCTCGTTTTTCCAAAACAGCCATAATCAGACTTGCACGATTGAAATCAAGTCCTGTCGTCGTGCGTTTAGCATTTCCAAACATGGTTGGTGTTACCAAAGCCTGAACCTCCGCCAAAATCGGACGGGTCCCTTCCATGGTCACAACGATTGACGAGCCAGTAGCCCCATCCAAACGCTCCTCTAGGAAAACTTGACTCGGATTGAGCACCTCAACCAATCCGCCCGACTGCATCTCAAAAATCCCAATCTCGTTAGTGGAGCCAAAACGGTTTTTGACTGCTCTCAAGATACGGAAGGTATGGTGGCGTTCCCCTTCAAAGTAAAGCACCGTATCTACCATATGCTCCAACATACGCGGACCAGCCAGGGTACCTTCCTTGGTCACATGCCCTACGATAAAGATGGCAATGTTATTAGTCTTTGCCAGCTGCATGAGCTCAGCTGTCACCTCTCGCACCTGAGACACAGATCCTTGTACCCCTGAAATCTCAGGAGACATGATAGTCTGAATGGAGTCGATAATGAGAAAGTCTGGTTGAATGCGCTCCACCTCAGCTCGAACACTCTGCATATTGGTCTCTGCATAGAGATAAAACTCGCTATCAATATCTCCCAAGCGCTCTGCTCGTAACTTAATCTGCTGGGCAGACTCCTCCCCACTGACATAGAGAACAGTCCCTACTTGAGACAGCTGGGTTGAAACTTGTAGGAGAAGGGTTGATTTCCCGATTCCTGGATCCCCACCGATGAGTACGAGACTTCCTGGTACCACTCCGCCTCCAAGTACACGATTGAATTCCTCCATCTCCGTCTTGGTTCGATTGACATTGATTGAAGTCACCTCAGCCAGTTTCATGGGCTTGGTTTTCTCGCCTGTCAGGGACACACGTGCATTCTTGACCTCGGCAACCTCAACCTCTTCTACAAAAGAAGACCAAGATCCACAGTTTGGACAGCGTCCTAGGTATTTTGGGGAGTTATAAGCACAATTTTGACACACAAATGTCGCTTTTTTCTTTGCGATGATAAACCTCTTTCTAAATTTCTATCTCACATTCAATCACTTGGCAAAAATTAATCTTCTCGTCTGGTACAAATTGGCGCATGAGCATTCCGTGAGTTACAATGATAATAGTTTTATAATTTTTATATTTTTCCAAAGCTCTTAAAAAACGATGACGCATCTCTAAATCAGTTTCATAGCGATAAGGAGAATCTTCAGATAAACCTCCTTGATGTTTTAGATAATATTCATGAGCTACCAATACACCAGTTAAATCAGAGTTAGTGCCATCTAAGTCTGGACGCCACTCATGAAAAAACGGCTCCAAAAATAAGTCCAATCCTGTTTCAACTGCTATATAATGTGCTGTTTCTAAAGCCCTCGTCACAGACGATGAAATAATAATCTCTGCCTTTCCAAAACATGCAGTTTTAGCCACTTCTTTTGCCAGACTGCGACCTTTTCCTGTCAATGGTGCTAAATCACGACCAAAACCACTATAGAGTTGCGGATTTTCAAGTTTATCAAGCATACTATAATCTGGCTCCCCGTGACGCACAAAGATAATCTTCATCCTAGTGCCCAGTCGATCCAAATCCACCAGTCCGCACGCCATCAGCTGCATCTCCATCTGCAATTAAAAATGGTGCAAAGACAGCCTGAACCACACGTTCCCCAACTTCAAGAACAACCTCTTGGTCTGTGATATTCTTCATCTGAGCAAAGATATGTCCCTCATTCCCGGGATTGCCATAATAATCCCCATCAATAACTCCAACTGAGTTAATTAAAACCAAGCCCTTTTTACGAGGGTTTGAAGAGCGATCATAAAGGTAGAGGACCTCAGTTGGTTGCATATAAGCCTTAACCCCTGTCGGAACTAAGACAATCTCTCCTGGTGCGATCACCGTACGCACGGCAACCTTTAAGTCATAGCCAGCCGCATGAGCTGTCTCACGCTTGGGCAATAAATTTTCATCTGTAAAACTCGAAACCAATTCAAAACCACGAATTTTCATATTTTTCTCTTTTCTATTATCATTATTCTAGGCTATTTTATCTTATTTATTCGAAAAAAGCACGAAAAAAAGAGCACACAATTCAAATCGCTTAGGGCTGCTGGATTCCTCCCCTGACCCGCTTCACGCAGAACTGTTGCTCCACTATTCATTATACCACATTCCCCTCTATTTTTAAAGAGAAATTATTTTTTCCGTCGATTTCGGAAAAAGTCCTGCATAATCGCTGCACAGTCATCTTCCAAAATGCCCGTTTCTACCTCTACACGATGATTGAGACGCTCATCTGTCAAAATATCGTACAGACTTCCAGCTGCACCAAATTTCTGGTTTTTAGCTCCGTAAACTACGTTTGGAATACGGGCAAGCCCAATCGCACCACTACACATAACACAAGGCTCAATGGTCACAAAAAGCGTACAATCAAGCAGTCGCCAACTCTCTTCACTCACATTCGCATTCTCTATAGCCATGATTTCTGCATGCATGACCGCCCGTTGCAACTCCTCGCGCGCATTATGCCCCCTACCAATGATTTCTCCATCCTTGACAATCACACAACCAATTGGAATTTCATCGTGTTCTAAGGCAATCTCAGCCTCTCTCAAAGCCTCTCTCATAAAGGCTTCTTTTTCTTCAACTGTATAATTCATCGTTCTTCTCTTTTCCTACTTGTCGATTTTATTATTATATCATGATTCTCAACACAAAAAAAGCCACCGAATGCGGTGACTTAATAGGGAGATTATTATGAAAAAGAAAAGTTTAGGATATTTGTTACAACAAGTTAGGAGGTCTTCTTGTAACTGTCTATAGTATACCCGACCTATCTTAAACTAATCTTAAAAATCTCCTATGACCAAACACTTTCTAAAATATTAGTTTGTTCACGATCAGGACCTACTGAGAAAGTAGAAATACGAACCCCAACCAACTCGCTCACACGACGAACATAGTTACGCGCATTCTCAGGAAGATCTTCCAAATTACGGACTCCAGTGATATCTTCTGACCAGCCTGGTAACTCTTCGTAGATAGGTTTGCAACGTTTCAACTGTTCAAGACTAGCTGGATAGTAGTCAATACGTTGACCATCAAGATCATAGGCTACACAGATTTTAACTGTATCCAAACCACTCAAAACATCAATAGAATTCAATGAAAGATTGGTAATTCCAGATACACGACGGCTGTGACGCATCACAACTGAGTCAAACCAACCTACACGACGTGGACGGCCAGTTGTTGTACCGTATTCATGACCTACTTCACGGATGCGATCTCCCACTTCATCAAACAACTCAGTTGGGAAAGGTCCGTCACCTACACGACTCGTATAGGCCTTACAAACACCTACAACCTTGTCAATCTTACTTGGACCAACACCAGACCCAATTGTCACACCACCAGCGACAGGGTTTGAAGAAGTAACAAATGGATACGTACCTTGGTCAATATCCAACATAACACCTTGCGCACCTTCAAACAGCACACGTTTGCCATTATCAAGCGCATCGTTCAAGATAACAGAAGTATCTGTCACGTATTGCTTGATTTGTTGACCATACTCATAATACTCTTCAAAAATATCATCAACTGAAATAGGTTCACTATCATACAATTTTTCAAACAAACGATTCTTTTCCGCAAGATTGCGTTCTAAACGCTCACGAAAAATCTCTTTATCCAAAAGATCCGCAATACGAATTCCAACACGAGCAGCTTTGTCCATATAGGCTGGACCGATTCCCTTTATTGTAGTACCAATCTTATTGTCACCCTTAGCCTCTTCTTGCAAGCGATCCAACTCGATGTGGTAAGGCAAAATAACATGCGCACGATCAGAAATACGCAAGTTATCAGTTGTCACACCTTCCTCATGAAGATAGCGCAACTCTTTGACAAGGGATTTTGGGTTCACGACCATTCCATTCCCAATAACAGAGATTTTTTCAGGAAAGAAAATTCCAGATGGAATCAAGTGCAACTTAAATTTCTTACCATCAATCACAATCGTGTGACCAGCATTATCACCACCTTGATAACGAGCAATTACCTCTGCATTAGCTGAAAGAAAATCTGTAATTTTCCCTTTACCTTCATCACCCCACTGGGTACCTACAACAACAACTGAAGTCATAATAAAATTCGTCTGAGCTACTAGCAGCTCGTCCTTTCTCATATACATGGCAGGAATTTCACCCGCAATTATATCTTACAATTTATTATAAGAAAAAAACACTATTTTATCAAGAAGAAACAGTAGAAAAGATTTGGAAATTCTTTCATTTCTGAATACCGTATCCTTTGATTATAAGCTAATTCTATATTTTTTAAAAACTAACTACAACTATCGTTCGTAATTATGATATAGATGTTTCCTATTGGATAAGAGTTGTACCACCTTGCAGGAATTTATCTAGATATAGACGATAAGCTGTTTTAAAGTGATATAGTGAAAAGTCCCTATCACTTTTAATTTTAAATCGGATTAAATAATATAGTAAAAAACGAAGATGAAGTGATTCCCACTCTGAACAACTCTGGCCTAAAGAGGCATATTCTTGTTCAACTAGTTTCAAAAAGACGAATGCTCGATCATAAAATTTCTGAAGCATATAAAAATTCCCTTTCTTATTAGTAACACTAGTCTAACAAAAAAAGGAACTAAAAAAGCTTCAAATCCTATAAAAGAAGAATTTAAAGCTAAACGAACTAAAAATAAAATAAAGAGGTAATTACAGATTTAAAAATTAAAATTTGAAATTTCAACAGTCCAATATATTTATAAATAAAAAAACGCTCAGTTGAACGTTTCGATTTATACTCCGCCAGTAGGACTCGAACCTACGACATCATGATTAACAGTCATGCGCTACTACCAACTGAGCTATGGCGGATAAAAGCTAAGCGACTTCCATATCTCACAGGGG